>CAZYYO010000024.1:0-33224 GCA_964650965.1 uncultured Lachnospiraceae bacterium
TCGTAATGCATCGTAGATGCATTGCCTACGCACTGCTCTTTCTGCAAAGCAGAAAGAGCAGTGCTCCTTTTGTTGCTTCAACAGCAACTCGTATATATTATCATTTCTACGAGGCCGTGTCAACATCTTTTTTGATTTTTTTCAAATCATTTTTGACCTGTTTTTCGGTCAGCTAGATAATATTATCATCCAACATTAGAGATGTCAAGAACTTTTTCACTTCTTTTTTTCTTATATTTTACATGCTTTTAAGGTTTATACATTATATTCTTATTGATAAAAGAAGATGTAGTGGTTTGTATTCGAAACAACCCCTACATCTTCCTGTGATACCTAACTATTTCTTACTAAAATTCTTTTTCATGAATTTTTATTCATTGGATTTTCTTTCTTAGCTTGTCCAATATTTTCTAATTTATTCACAAAATATGGTCTTGCTGTACATTATTTCACCTGAGCATAGAAGCTTCTGGTCTTGCCATCAATATACAAATCCTCTGTTACCTTGTAGCTATCCTCCAGACGAATATCGTCAGAGGAGGCTCCGATTCGCACATCAATATCCCCTGCTTCTATTTTCCATTTCATAGATTCATCCAAAAATGCCATCTGGCTTGGGGATACCATAAATACTACCTGTTTCTTTTCACCAGGTTCCAAGGTTATCCGGGCAAAACCAGCCAGCTCCATTACCGGGCGGGTCATGGATGCATAACGGTCGCTAAGATACAGCTGTACAATCTCTGTTCCAGTTACATTTCCTGTGTTGGCTACAGTAAGACTTACTTCCAGGTCTTCATCCGGCAGGACTTCTTTCTTATTTAATTGCAAATTGGAATATTCATAGGTGGTATATGACAGGCCATATCCAAAGAAATATCTTGGGGTATGAAGCATATCCACATAATTCTTAAAACCAATACTGTCTCCCTGATGATAGGATGAACCATAGGGATGATTATAGTATATTGGAAGCTGTCCCGCATTTCTGGCAACAGATAGTGGCAGTTTGCCGCTGGGGTTATATATGCCCAGAAGAACATCACATATCGCCGGTGCTCCCATTTCTGACGGATTCCAAGCCTCAATGATTGCATCCAAATACGCATCTGCAATATCAGAGGAAATAGGACGACCGTTAAAGTGTACTCCAACTAATGGCTTACCATACTGAGATGCCAGCTGAATAAACTCATCCTGGCATTGAGGCAGATTAATATCTGTTGCATCTACTCCCTCTCCCATGGAAGCAACAGAACCAGAGCCATGCTTTCCACCCAAAGTCATGATAACAAGATCTGCTTCTTTTACAGCTGCAATTGCTTTTGGAAAATGAGAGGTATCATTTCCAGCAATGGGATATCCATAAGAATAGGTTACTTCCACTCCACATGGAGCAAAGCGATCTCGCATCTCTTCATACAGACTCTTACAATCAGGATGGAACCGTTTTAGTGCCTCATCAAATTCCGGCGTCTCATCATTTTGAATCTGTGTTCCCGGAATGGTCTGATAGCTTGGACCTTCTATGGTAGAATCGGTGGCTTCATTAGAAGCATCCACCCCTGCTAGGGAATTGGCTGCGGCATAGATTGCTTCTGTCATGCTTACATGGGTGTAGCCTCCGAAGAAATGTCTTGCATTTCCACCATGACAACCGATAACTGCTATTTTCTTAATTTTCTTTTCTTCTATATTAATAGGAAGCGTCTGATTCTCATTTTTTAACAGAATAAGTGATTCTCTGGCACTTTCCCGGGAAATCTGCTGTTCATCTCCATGTACCATTTCCTGCTCTAATGCCTGGCCTGTCATGGCAAATGGATTCTCAAATAATCCCATTCTAAATTTCGCCTCTAAGACACGCAGCACTGCCCCATCTAAGATGAGCGGGGATACTTTATAGTCAGCAAACCACTCTCCCAGTTCTTCGTTATAGGCTTCACAGCTGGGAAGCTCCACATCCAGTCCTGCTTCCAGACAGGCCAGGCCCGTCTCTGTCATACTCTCATAGCAATGCTGTGTATTATGGGTGTTGGCAATAGAGCTATAATCCGCTGCCACTACTCCATCAAATCCCATTTCCTCCCGCAGCAAATCTGTCAAGATATTCTTACTTGCAGAAACAGGCTTTCCATTTAAAGAATCATAGCACGGCATAATGCCACGCAGCTTGGACTGTGTTATGGCTGCCTGGAAGGGCTTGGCGTAGATTTCTCTTAGCTGACGTTCCCCAATTTCACAATTCGCTCCATGGATGGCTCCCTGAGAATTATGGAATGCCAGAAAATGCTTGGCTATGCATTCCGATTTCTGACCATTACTGGTGCCACCCTGAACCCCCTTGGTGAAGCCAGCTCCTAATGCAGCTGCCAGGGTTGGATCTTCTCCGTAGCTTTCTCCCATACGTCCCATTCTGGCATCTCGGGAAATGTCTAATACCGGTGCCAGGGTCTGGGTCACTCCTACTGCCCTTTCCTGACGGGCTACAATTTCTCCCAGCCTCTCCTCCATCTCAGGATTCCAGGAGGATGCCCGATTCATAGCAGACGGAAAGCTTACCGCGTTGGGCACATATGCTCCACACAAGCCTTCCATGTGAAACACGGCTGGAATATGGTGTTCACTGCGCTCCATAATCTCCTTTTGTGTCTTAATCTGTTCCTGTGCTAATTTCTGTAAATCGTCAATATTTCGAAATTCCAGTGTGGACACCTGTCCAATTCCATGTTTTGTTGCTTCCTTTATATCTCCGTGATTATACCAGACTCCATTAATCTGAGCCATTCTCTCTTCTATGCTCATTTTGGAAAGTAAGTCCAGTGCACGATGTTTCGGCGATAATGTTTTATCAAGATAATCTTCCATGTTGTTCTCCTTTTGTTTTAGATTTTTGCGTTATAAAAAGGTCTCCTTCATTATAAAAGGAGACCTTCATTTGCAACAGTAAAATATTCAGTTTCTCGTACAATATCTAGTTTCATTTTATTGTTGTAGAAACTCTGCCAGGGTATCATAATCCGCTTTCTCAGCACATTCTATGTAGCCCGATTCCACATAATCCGGATCATCAATTAATGTTACCAGAATCATCTTCGTCAACATAGACTTCAAATTCAGCCGATCTCCCTGGGGTGAACAAAATAGCACTTCCCCTTTGCACGTTCTCACCTTTTCTAAGAATTTTGTCATGTTACAATCTTTGATTAGTTTCATATCCTTTGTTAACCCCCATCCCAAGATTCAGTATTTATAACTATATTGTACCACTAATTTCCTGTGTTCTCACCTATAAATATAGAAAATTTATGATATTTTTATGGATTTTGGGAATGATTACCTATAAAATCAGTTTCTTCTACAGTTTGATGCCCATGGCAATTTCCTGCTCTCCCTGTTCTAACACTGTAAAGCCGTATTTACGATAGAAATTCATTCCCTTCTCGTTGTCCGGTGCCACACATAATACCAGTCCGGGAACTCCTTCTTCCCGCAAATGTGCAATCAGGGTATCCATCATTTTGCTTCCCAGACCTTTTCGCTGGTAGCCATCATCAATATCAATATGTAAATGTGCCGGATATTCCTTGGCAAAAGCTCGTAGACCCTCAACAGTGCCCAGTCCCATCATCTTGGTGATAGGATTGCTGCTGACTTCTACATATTCCTTCACAAATACTTCTTCCCATTTATCAAAATCCTTACTGCAGAGAATATATCCTATCGGTGTATCCTGCTCATCTACCGCCACGTAGCAATGCTGTGGTTCCTTCTCAATATAATAGTGGCAAAAGGTATCTAGCAATGCCTCCGGCATAAACTTTGCCATCATGGCCTGCTGAGGATCTTGTTCCTCTCCTGCTGCCTCTGCTCCTGCAGCTGGCCCTGTTCCCAAACAGATTTCCTCCACTCTCTGATAATCTTTCTTTTCATACTTACGAATCTTACACATACAAATTCCTCCACATGCTTTATTTTCCTCATAATTATATTCTAAATTGAATGACAAAGCCTATCACATATCTAAGGTTTTTGTCTGATTCATAATCATTCATAACGAAAAGACCTGGCAGATTTCTCCACCAGGTCTTCTCCATTATAACAGTAGCTTTGCATTTTCAACGTGCAACCATTTTGGTTGATATTTTCTACTGTTTTGCTAAGTCTGCTTTTAATGTTCCAAGGCTATAAGCACTTGCATCAACCTCAACACCTTCAAAGGTAAGGTCTGCATTGGTCTTTAATTCGCCCATCTTCTCTAAGGTAACGGTAATTGTTCCGTCATCAGCTACTGCATAAGTACCAGCATCCATAGGCATCTGTGCCGTTCCAAGACTGATAATTAAATCACAGGTCTTGTCAGAATAGCATGCGATTTCAACATTAATATCCATTCCCATATCAGAAGGAGATACTCCTACGAAATCAAGTGCCTTTGGTTTGGAAACGTCGATGGTTAACTCAACTGCTGCTCCACCTTCTGGTGTGTAGGTTGCTCCATCACCTGCTTCATTAACAACAACGGTTGCTCCAGTATCAGAGCTGTCATCTGGTGTTAAGGTATAGGTCTTCTTGTCATCAGCCATCTTCCAGGTTCCATCAACTTCGTACTCGCCAATTAAATCAGCATAGGTTCCATCATGATTTAATGCTACGGTACAGGTCTCATCTGCAGTAGAAACTGCCTTTAAGTAAGCAATTCCAACTTCACCCTTGTAACCAGAGTCTGCCTGACCAGATTTTCCATCTAATCCTTCTTCATCTTTTGTCATTCTTACATCTTCACAGCCGGTTCCGCATACATTATCGGTATCATTATAGATATAGGTTCCGTCGTATGCACAACGTCCAACTTCTTCGCCAGCAAAGTTAGAGAATACGATAGTGTAATCGGTAGAACCCTTCTTCATTTCCGTTTCTTCGCCCTCTGCTGCTCTTTCGAAACTAACCTCGTAATCACATTTCTCTTTTACTACTTCGTAGGTTCCAGCCTGTGTAATCTGGTTGGATGCAATTCCAAGATAATATACATTTCCAATGGATGATTCCTCATATAAGTGAATGTAATTTACCCATGTTCCCATGCCATCTACTTCATAGGTCCACTGATAATATCCAGCAGGTTCTGATACATCCCCTTTTGCTTCTGTTTTGGTATCGGTATCTGCATTGTCTGTCTTCTTACTTCCGCAGCCTGCAAATAATGATACTGCCATAAGTCCTGTGCACAATAGTGCTAAAACTTTCTTTCCTTTCATGTTTCACCCTCCTAAATAATTTGTTGCTCACGTTGAAGATAACTCTATTGTGCCACGAATGGAGGATTAAATATTTCAGAAATCCGATAGAAAACAACCCCAAATCCGACCAGATTTGGGGTTGCTATATTTATTCCCGGTTCAGCCAGGTATTCAGCTGTGTTTGCTTCTCCTGAAGAATGGTGTCAATTCCTGCTTCCTGAAGGTCTATAAGAAAATCCTGATAGTTCTGCTTTAAGTCCACGCTTCCACTTTCTAGTACATACAGGTACTTTTGAACCACCTGGTTCACTGCATATTCTTCCCGTATCACAGAGGAGGTGTCCATGACAACCCCCTGATATCTGCTGTCTGCTGCCTGTGCCTGCAGGTTATATTTCTCCGCTATCTCCTGTTGATATTTGTTCTGATAGCTAAAGCGATTCTCCTGTGCACCGAAGCTGGCGGTAGGGAAATAATATCCTGTACCGGTTTTTTTAATATACTTTACATTTGCATCTGCTATGGTGTAATGCTTATCCTGGATACCATAGCACAGAAGGTTGGTGACCTTCGTGCTGGAATAAAGCAGGTTAAGAAATTCTGCAGCCTTGGAAGCATAGCGGCTGGTTGACGGCAAGGTCCAGTAGCCCTGGGTAGCAGATGGCAGAATCTGCTGGGGCTGCACCATCTGAAGACACACATAATCATTGTCTACTCCCAGAGATAAATCCATGGTATCCGGTCGGCTGGATGCCGGGTACAGGAATACCTTTCCTGTCTTCAACAGACGAATTGCCCCATTGGTATAAATGGCACTGTCGTCAAAAATATACTCCCTGTCATACCAGCGATTCATATAGGATAGAAATTCCAGATATTCTGGAGTTGTAAATGCATTCTCCACCACATCACTGTCATTTCTTACTACTCCGGTATAGAAATCATCTCCCAGGGAATTTCCCAGTCTGGTATAATAGATGCCGCTGGTTCCTGTTTGTGTTGCTGTTATCTGTGCTAAGGGATACTGGTTCGGATACTGCTCCTTTAGCTTTTCCATAATCTGTTCTATTTCATCATAGGTATAAATATGGTTGGGCTGGTAATTATAACCGGCCTCATTTAAGATATTCTCTGATATCCACAGCCCGTAGCCCTGAGCCTCTGCTTCCTTAATATCTGCCACCCCATATATCTTGCCCTGCTGCGTTGCTGCCTGGGTAATTGCCCCCTGGCTCATCTGATTCTTAATGTAAATGTAGGTCATATCCCGTTTCAGATAGCCACTCATGGACTGAAGCAAACCCGCATCAATAAAGGGCTTTATGCTGGAGCCCTGGATATACATTAAATCAATGGTATCCCCTCTGCTTAACCACTGCATATATTCCTGATAGCTGCTGTAGATATTAACCGGACGAAGCTCCACAGTCACGCCGATTTCCTCTTGTGTAATCTCATTTATTGCTGCTTCCACTTCCTGCAAATCCGTGAAATCGCATACAGCAGAATCATAGGGATACGCCACCACAATACTGGTTTTATCTCCTGATTCCTTCTGGATTTGAAGGTCATTTTTCCCCAGAAAGGTACCACCATACACATTTACCACAAAACATATCACCAGCAGGAATGCTGTTAAAATAAGACCTTCTCTAATTCTCCTTGGATAATTCATGCTTTTCTTCCTTCTTCTGGAATTCTCTTGGGGTCATATGATAATACTTCTTAAACTGTTCCGTGAAATAGGAATAATTTCCAAAGCCTACTTTACCTGCAACCATAGTAATGGTCATCTTTGAATCCCGCAGCAACTCTCTGGCCAGCTGCATTCTTTTGTGAAGGATATACTCTGATACCGTCTTGCCATAGCGTTTCTTAAAGGAACGGGTTAAATGATCTGCACTTAAATAGGCCATCTGTGCCAATGCACTCACGGACAGGTTATCATTTAGATTCTCATCAATATAATGCGCTACCTTCTCCACCGTATCTTCCGTAGTCTCCTGCTCATCCTCCTGCATACTGTGAATGTACTGCTGCCCGTATTCGGTCATAATGGTATTCTGTTGCTTCTTTGCGATGGTCTGCTGTGCCTTGCGTAATGCCTCTGTCAGAACATCATACCGCACCGGCTTTAGCATATATTCCAGACAATGGAGGGTCACCGCCTGTCTGGCATAGTCAAATTCATCATGACAGCTTAATATAATGGTCTCTGTATCTGGGGAATGCTCATTAATCCATCCAATCAGCTCGATTCCACTTTCATCCGGCATTTCAATATCGCAGACTGCCAAATCAATACGGTGGTTCTGAAGAATTTCCACTGCTTCACTGTAGCTGCCACAGCTATGTATCTGGCTGAAATCCAGCAGATTCCATTCTACCCCATCTAAGACTCCCTGAATTGCAATTGGTTCATCATCTACAATTAATATTTCCATTCTGCTTCCTCTTCTTCTATATAAGGTACGTCAATCCACACCTGGGTTCCTTCTCCCGGCTGGCTGGCAATATGTATCTTACCGGAGCCATGATAATAGAACTTCACACGCTTTCTGCAGTTCATAATACCAATGTGCTCATTTCCCATCTTATCCACATAGGTTAGCTGCTTGTTAATATAGGGAAGAACCTCCGGTTTGATTCCGCTTCCTGTATCAATAATGGAGATATACAGCCGACTGTCCTGTCTTCGTATATTAATCAAAATCTCTATGGTAGCCCCGGGAACCAGAGCATATTTAATAGCATTTTCCACAAAATTCTCTATTAAAAGTGGTGGTATCAGTGCACGCTCTGCATCCTGTGACATATTATACACACTGTTAAATCGATCAGGGAAGCGGATTTTCTGGATTCCCAGGTAGCTTTCTACAAAGCTCATTTCCTTCTTCACCGATACCATAGTCTCTGTTTCCTTCAAGACATAGCGGAAATAATCCACCAGGTACAGGGAAAATTCCTGGATACTCTTATCATTATGCACCTGCGCCATACTATAGATTAAGTTAAAGGAATTTAACAGCATGTGGGGATTCACACGAAGCTTCAGGTTATCTAGCTGTACATCATACAGCTGCCGTGCCTTTCTTCTGCCTTCTTCCATTTCACTGGCCATTTCATTATAGTTTTCGAACATATTTCGAAAATCCGTAGATTCATTTTCGGCAATGGGAGCAATACGATAGTAGCTTCCCGTCTGCTCCTTCATTTTGCTTAACGCTGTATTCATTTCCTGAATGGGACGCACTACCCATCGGCGCACCATCGACCAGAAAATAAAAAGGAATACACCCTCTAGTACCACTACGGCAATTAACAGTGCAAAGGACCAGCCAACCTTTTGAAACAAGGTAGAGGATGGTACACGAATGGCTGCCTTGAAATTCTCCTGGGTTCCATGCCACTGCAGATAGCGGAAGGTTCCTCCGGAATCCATAATGGCATCCCAGCTGGTGCGGGAAATCGGAGTGAAGGTTCCCTGATTTATCATAATAATCTTCGTTCCATCTGTCAGATAGAAATCATCCTTCTTCAATTCCTCTGAGAAGTTCATTCCCTGAAGCACCTTGTCTAAATCAATAAACAGCCCTACATCATACTGAGAATATCCGTACATACGAATAAGAAAATATTTCTTATCCAGCTGAAACAAACGCCACCCATTGGTGGTACCCTGGGGCACTCCGTGGGTAAGCAGCTTGGTGCGGTAGGTGTCCATTTCATCATAATCATAAACATTATAATCATAATGGGTATACATCTGTACATTATTCTTATCGTAAATATATACGAAGCCTGGAAGCTGGGATTCAAAGTTCTCTCCCATATCCTGGGCAAATTCATAATTAAATACCTCATCATGATTGGAGGTAAGTGCCAGCTTGGCCACATTCTCTGAAACAAGGCGGTCTACATTATTCTCAATCACTGACATATGCACCTGCATAATAGACCATTCACTGTTTAGCTCTGTCTGATAGGCTGTATAGGTCTGTTCCGAAGAAATTCCAACAATGATGCTGGCGATGGTTACAGTAATAATGCCAAGAGGAACGAATGTCGCGGCAAGGGTCAGGACAAATTTCCCTGCAATACTTTTCATTTTCAATTTCTCAAACATGCCTTGCTCCTCTCTGGTTTCTTCCTTTATCATAACAAGAATTCTCTTTTTCTTCAAAGAGAAAATGGCTGGATTATTATAACATCCAGCCACATTTCTATTCTCTGCATTCCAAAATCTTCTGAAAATGCTTTTTTCTTATTTCAGGACAATATTTTCCCCTGTTAATCCAACATAAGCTCCCTTGCCGGCTTCCGGGCTGTCTGGATGAGCCAGGAGCCATTTGTTCTGGCACCAAAGCATTGCATCCTCTTGGTTGCCTGCCTGTACCTTTGCCGGCTTCGCCTCATTGGTTCCCTTAGGAAGTACCACGCTGACTCTAAAGGGGTCTCCTGCTTTCGCTCCACATGGTGCATAGTGAAGAGAGGTTGCATATAGCTCCACTGCTGTTCCTGCCGGAACAAGAAATGCCTTTACATTCTTGGTATCAAACTTGTCATCTACGATTTCAGATTGAAGTCCTAACATAAGAATTACATCATTTCTTGCAACATTTACTTCGCTGCTTTTATGATATTCCAGACAGTTTAACGTACTATTCACCCCATTGCAGTACCCAATCTGAATTGGCATTCCACCAAAGCTGCGATCTCTTAAATCTTCATATACCTTACAGCTTTCTAGGACTTCACTTCCTGGTGCATATACCGTGCCAGCCTCTGGTCTTGGACAGCTGTCTAACTTATCTAGAAGCTCTGTCCAGTCATACCCCTGCAGCACCTGTCCATATGCTTTAAATCTCTCGTCTGTAATTGAAATAATTTCCATTTGCTTTCCTCCTTAGATATCTCCTGTATTTGTTATAAAGTATAGCACACCATATGGGAAATGTAATGGCTAAATTCCTCTTTGCCACTTTCTTTTTCGGTATCTTCCAATACACAGCAGGCAGGAAAACGCCGAGGAGCATACCTGGGCTACCCAGATACCCCACACACCAATAAATGGGATGCTTTTAAATAACAAGATAAATGCCGCTCTTCCTAGAACCTCTAAAATTCCACAGACAAATGCAAATGCCCCGTCTCCTGCTCCATTTAAGGTTGCTTTATATACAAAGTTACCACTCATAAAGAAATAGGAAATGCAGGTAATCAGCAGTGCAATTCCTGACATATAAATTACCTGGCTATCCGTTACAAAGAGACTGACGATTGGCTTTCTAAATATTACAATAGCGATGGAGATGATTGCTGATATCCCCAGCATAAACCGAAAGCACTTTGTGGTCATCTCATCTACTCTGTCATAACGCTTTGCTCCCACGTTCTGTCCGGTAAATGTAGCACAAGCAGTTCCCAGGGAACCGTAAGGCATACTAACCAGCTCGATGATACGATTGCTTACTGCAAAGGCTGACATGACAGTACTTCCAAAGGAATTTACCACACTTTGCACCACCACTCCGCCAAGGCTTCCTGTTGCACTTTGCATGGCAAGGGGAACCCCAAGATATACGGTCTTCTTAATAATACCGTTATTCCATCGAAAATGCTCACCCTTCAAATGAAAAATGGTATTATGCCTTACTGCATATAGAATAGAGCCTGCTGCAGCAAAAATTTGGGCAATCACCGTAGCATAGGCGGCTCCTGCCACTCCCCACTGAAAGAAATAGACGAACAGCACATCTAATCCTGCATTGATGACACTAGATAGCAGCATAAAATACAAAGGGGTCTTAGAGTCTCCCAATGCTCGCAAAATAGAGGAAATCGTATTATAAGCGCCTGTCACCAGCAGTGCTCCACACATAATCACCATATAGGTCATGGCATCCTGATAATTCTCTCCCGGAACATTCATCCCTATGAGAATTGGTCTGGCACATGCAATGCCAAGGATACTCATAAGCCCACTGGAGATTGCTATAGGATAGATGGAATTGCCAATGGCACATTGTACATCTCTATCATTGCCCCCTCCGTAATGCTGGGCAATATAAATATTTACCCCACAGCTCATTCCATTAATCAATGCAAAGAACAGATTGATAATGCTAGACACTGCTCCCACAGAGCCTAAGGCAGATGCACCAATACATCTGCCTACAATCATGGAATCCACCAGGGTATATAATTGTTGAAAAACATTGCCAATGAGAAGTGGCCAGGTAAAGCTCCATATGTGCCTGCCTACACTTCCCTGTGTCATTTTTATCCGATTACTCACAAATTTCTTCCCTTTACAATCACTGTATGTTTCTGAAATTACTCTATATTATGATTCCAAAATATAGTTCATTCCCGAATCCAGACGTCTGCGGCTTCCATCATGCATTTCCAGTTCTGCCAGCATTCCCTCCGGCAGATCCAGCTTATAGCTCCAGCCATTATCCGTCTTCACGTACTCAAATAGAATATTTCCCTGAGGTGTCACTACCTCCCCGTGAAGATCATCTAAATAAGCCGGATTCGGTCGTACTATAATCTCCTTCCAACCGGGGGTCGCAGACTGTATGCCTGCCATGGTTCGCACCATCTCATACATGGGAAGTGCACTCCATGCATGGCATTCGCTTCTTCCCTCATTGGGTACCTCAGGGCAGGTGGTATTACCTCTGGCAATCAGGCCAATCCAATCCTGCATCTGTGTCTTGGTCCATTGATATACTCCTGCTTTCTCGCAGGCACGGAACCATTCATAGGAGGTGGAGAAGGAACAGGTAATCACATCCGGCTCCAGGGCATGACTAATCATGATTCTTGCCCCTTCCGGTTCTACCATATCATTTAAGATGGCCCAGGCCTGGGCATGTCGAGAATATACCTCTACCTGTGGTCCCTCCCGGAACATATGACGCTTCTCACTCCAGCACTGGCGCCACAAACGGCTAAGCAGCTTCTCTCTGCGAATATCATATTCTGCAGCAATGCCTTCTCTTCCAAGAGCTTTATAGATATCTGCTCCTCGCTTCAATGCATAGGCATACATCAAATTAATAATGGTAGAGGGGCCCTGCAGGGTAGCATCAGGTGCTCCTGCTGTCTCATTCCACTGGTCTCTCCAGTCTACAAACTGCCAGAATCCAATATCCTGTACCAATCCCTTTTGATTCAAATGACGGTCATAATAATTAATAATTCCATCTACATCTGGGGAATATTCCCGTAATACCTCTTTGTCCCCTGTCTGCTGATAATATTCCTGAAGCATAAAGATGTAATATAATGAAAAGGTAGAAATAATCTGTCCATAGCAGGATGGAAATCTTCCCTGTATCAGTCCCTCTTTGGATTTGGAATTATGAAGGTCATCAATACATTTTCTGGCAAGACGTGTGTCATTGCTTACTGTATAATTAAATAGCATCTGTAGTCTGGAATCCATAGGGTACTGCAGCTGTTCATAGAAAGGACAGTCCATATAGGTCTCCACCATGCAGTTCTCCAGAGTTCGAACACACATATCCCACAGCTGTCCTACCCATTCCTCGCAGGAGCGAATCTTAGAGCCGATCTCTATGGGATATCCCGTCTTACGAATCACCGGTGTCTTCATAATCACCGGCTCCTCTGCAGCTTCTATGGTTATCTGCAGATAAAGGAAGGTCTTATACCAGAAGGGTTCGTAGGTAAAATCACTGCCATCTAAGATAATGTGCTCTACAATTCCATCTAAGTGTCCTCTCTCCCAATCATGGATTGGAATAGGAGTTCCTTCTAATTCAAAACGTTCTGCATAACGCAAGCTCACCCTGGCACCCTTACCACCTGTGAAATGATATTGCATCTGTGCATTCAGCTCAACTCCTGCACTTAGAATCAAGCTGGTTGTTTTACCTGGTAAGACTTCAATGCTTCCTGTATCTAGGATTTCTGCTGCAAGTCCTGTTTCTTTCGCTCCATTTACTATGGTCTGGGGTGTTACAATCTCTTCTGCAAAGGCTGTCTCTCTCTCATATAAGAGGGGAATTGGTCGTGGCATCACCTCATAGGGATTTATAAAGCCTACTCTTCGATAGAAGTCACTGGTCTCAACCTCTCCCTTATCTTCCGGAATTGCCCAGGAGTTGTCATCATAGTCTACCTGCTTCCAATTGCTTAAGCTGCGGTTAAAATCTATTTCTTCTACTGTTCCACCAAGATTCTCACAATTCTTGATAGATTTCAGATAGAAGCTTCCATCCAGATACACCTTCCAGGGAGCACTGCCGGTAGAAATGCTTCCTACTACCTGTCCTTCCTGATTCTTCAGCTCTCCCATGATGGCAAGACGATGCACGCCTCCTGGAGTCTTCACTCCAACAATTGCTGCCCGCTCCGTTGCTATTGGTGCAATACTGGCGTCATTATAGAGAACCTGTACAGCAATGATATTCCTGCCCTTCTTAAGATAAGCTCCTACTTCCACTGTATCATAGAAGAACCGCTTCTCATCTCCCTTGGCAGAGCCGGACAATATCGGCTTTTCATTAATCCACAGGCGATATCTGGAATTGGCAGCAATCTGTATGATCATGCTTCTTCCGTCCATGGATGCTTCTGCCACATCTAAGATACACCGATAATAGGCGAACCTTCCAGAGAGATTTCCCGGATAAATCTTCCACTTCTCATATTCCCTTTCTGGCACTGTCAGCCACTTGGTTTTTCCCCACATATTTTTGCCCTCCGTATTGAACATCAGTCCATTTTAAATTTGCCTTCGGCAAATGGACTGACGCTACATGTCAAGTTTTCATAGAAAACTTGACACAATTTCTTGAACATCAGTCTATCTGAATTTGCCTTCGACAAATGGACTGACGCAACCTACTTATTGGTATTTCCTTAAAAAAACAGCCAGACGCTCTTCCCATATGGAAAATCCGTCTGGCTGCGTATCAAAAAGGAGGTTAACCTTTAATACCACCTGCAATAACACCCTTCTCCAACTTATCCTGGAAGAATGGGAATAACAGTATAATTGGCAGTGTTGCCGCCACAATAACTGCGTATTGTATTAGGAATCGGTTATAATCCGGATTGGACGATCGCAGGAAGTTGGCATTATCTGCCACAATCTGCTTAATCCACAGCTGTAATGGCCACAGATTCTTCTTATTGGTTACATAGATAGATGCCTGCATCCAGGAATTCCACTGTCCTACTACAGAGTTTAAGATAATTACCGCTCCCAGATTCATTGCCTGAGGCAGCATAACCTGCCACATGGTTCGAAACTGGCTGGCACCATCAATTCGTGCTGCCTCATACATCTCATGCGGAACGGAATTGAATGCATTCATCATCATAATCATAAACATGGAATTGGTACATCCCGGAATTAACAATGCCCATCTGGTTCCTACCCAGCCCAGGCTCTTAATAACCATATAGGTTGGTACCATACCACCACCAAACAGCATGGTTACCATAAGAATCAACGCTACCGGTTTCTTCAGCTTTGTGTCTACATGAAGGGCATAACCCATGGTTGCTGCCAGCATAAATCCAATGGCTGTTGCACCTACGGTATAGATAATGGCATTCATATATCCACTGATAATACTGGAGTCCTGGAAAATCAGACTATAGCCCTTCAGATTAAACTCTCCAACCCATTTCAATAATAATCCCTTATGTGCCATTGCCAGCTTACCGTCTGATACGGACAGCATTACTACATGCCACATAGGAATGACGGAGGCTGCTGCAACCAGGGCTACACAGATATAGATAATCACATCTGCAATACGGTCTCCAATGGATTTTCGCTCTACCATATGGAGGGATGTATCGTTTTCTTCTAACTTCTGTCTTCTTCTACTTATTATACTCATAGCTTACATCTCTCCTTTCTTAGAATAATGAGCTTCCTGCCACCTTACGACTTAAGGTATTGGAGCCAACCAACAATACAGTACTAACTACAGACTGGAATAAACCGGAGGCTGCTGACAAGCTGTAATTGGTTGCTGTTCCAAAGGCCATTCGGTATGTATAGGTAAATACCGTATCTGCAACGGGATATGTAGACGGCATGTACAGAAGCAGAATGCTGTCAAATCCAGATACAAAGCAGGTACCAACACCAATAACGAACATCATTGCTACCGTTGGCAGAATACATGGGATAGTGATACGAAACAGCCGCTGTCCCCGGGTTGCGCCATCGATGGCTGCCGCCTCGTGAAGGTCACCACTAACGGTGGAAATAGCTGCTACATACATAATGGAACCCCAGCCGATTCCCTGCCAGATTCCCATTAGCAGTAAAATAATCCAGAAAATAGGAATGTGTGCATTTGCCAGCCAGTTCTGGTTATCTAATCCAAATACATTGGTTAAGAATAAGGTAATTGGACCATCCTTACCAATAAACACCTGTACCAGGGAGCAAACAACTACGGCTGCTACAAAGTTAGGCAAATACGATAAGGTTTGGCAGAAGCGCTTAAATCGCTTTGCCTCTACCAGACTTAATAAGCAGGCAAAGATAATTGGTGGCAGAAATCCAAGGGTTACTCGGATTAATGCAATACATATGGTATTTCTTAATGCAATAGGGAATTGTTCCCCTGTAAATAAATCAATAAAGTTCTGAAATCCAACCCATTGGCTTCCAAAATATCCTGTAGCTACCTTAAAATTCTCAAATGCCATTACAATACCGAACATTGGCAGGAAATGCAGTACTACCAAGTAAATGATACTGGGCAGCATTAATACATATACAGGCCAGTTCTTACGAAAATCAACCTTCCAGCTAATCTTAGGTGGTTTGTAATTGGCTACGGTCTCTTGTGCCATAATCCTCTTCCTCTCTTTCTAAAAGAATCCGTCAGGAAGAAAACTGCTCCCGACGGATTCCTACCATTCCTAGTTATATATTTCTATTCGCTGTAGGTAACAGGATATTTATCTGCATATGGCTGATAAATCTTCAATGCCTTCTCATAATTCAGCTTCTTCAGCTTCTTACACCAGGTATCCCATGCAGCATCATCATTAATATCCGTATCACCGGTAATGAGGTTGTATGCTTCGGATTGAATCTGATCAAGACATTTGGTGAAGATTGGATTTACTGCATCAGAATCTTCCTGACTCATGTTGCTGGTAACTGGCGTTCCCTGCATCTGTCCCTTGTTCTTGTACTTAATCCATGCCTGCATGCTCTTCTCATAGGTTGGTGCGTATCCTTCGTCAATACTTGATACCAAGGTTAATCCTGGCAGCTTGGTAGCTCCACCAGCACCCTTTAATGATCCACTGTCATTCTTAACGGTAGATACCCACTCATATCTTCCATCAGAGCCCTTCTTGTACATACCATCTTCTACATTGTTATTTGCATAGAAATCTGTTCCGCAGGTCTCAATCTGTTCTGCATCTAATCCGCAGGTTCTCATAAGAGCACCCTCGTCAGAATAGAGATAATCGAACATACTGAGAATGGTTCCGATATCTTTTCCCTCTGCTGCAGAGGTAAATGCATAGCTGGTTCCATTTAATCCGGTTCCTGTCATAATACAGTTAGGCTCTACATTCTTGCAGGCATCGGTTCCATAGATATCGTTCATTGGAAGGGCACATCCTGCCACATAGATACCGTCGGTATATTCATCACCGGAATCTAATCTTCCACCAAGCTCTGCCTGCATTCCACACCACATGCCAACCTTACCTTGACGTACGGTGGTGTCGTCAATAGAATAGAACATATCTGCAGTTCTCTGGTTAAAGTCCTTATCTAACCAGCCCTTCTCATACCAGGTATTCATACACTGGAAATATGCTCTTGCCTGATCTGTTACAGGTCCATATATTACGGTACTGCTTCCGTCATTAGCCAGAGAGAAGCTCATATTGCCACCGCCGAAGCTGGAGCAAAGATCTCCTGTCCAGGTATATCCCGGATAATACATGCTGATGGCATAGGTATCATTAATACCCAGGTCAGCATATGCTTTCTCAAAAATATCAAACATCCATTCCCAATCACTAATATAAACCGGATCTGTTCCGCCGCTTGGGAATACTACATCATCTTCCCAGCTGTCCGGATCATCTGCATCGGTATATCCACCAGTGAATTTTGCTCCTGTGGTAGGATTGGTTCCATATTTTACAATCCAGTCTCTTCTATACTGATATCCGCAATAGGTATATGGATAATCTTCGTTCACGCCCATAATGGTAAGATATTTCTCTTCCCCATCTACGTCAGTAACTGCATAGTTGTGAAGCTCTGGATGCTTCTCTAAAAATGCCAGGTAATTGGGCATGTTTTCCTTCACTTCTTCTGTAAGGTCCAGGAAGGTTCCCTGCTCATAATAATTCTTTGGTGTTTCTGACAGGATAGAGCAGTCCAGAATATCCGGATAATCTCCAGATCCCATCATGGTTGAGAAGGAATCTGCTGCTGTTCCTGATGCAGGAATCCAGAATTCAATATCAACATTCTTGTCTTCTGTTCCCCAGGTCTGGCTCTCTAAATACTGCACCACTGGGTTGTCAGCATAATCAGTATAATAATTGGCATCTGCTCCTGAGTACATCCACATGGTATAGGATGTATCTGAGCTTGCCTTGGATCCACAGCCTGTAAACAGTCCGGCAACCATAGTGCCACACAGTGCAAGGCTTGCAATCTTAGCAAATACTTTGTTCTTCATATTATTTCCCCTTTTCTATGAATTTGGTTAATAAGTTCCTTTTGCTTAATTGTATTATGCCAAAGATTTACTCCCCTGTCTTTTTCAAATCCGATTGACTTTATGGTAAATCCGATTTTACATTTAACATCCGTTTCGTTTCTCTTCTGCCTGAATATCTTCTGGGGACATATACTTTCGAAAGATTTTCTCCAGGATTCGATTGGACAGGAGCATATAGCCTGCCGGTGCAATAAGAATCAGGGGAACGAAGAGATACACGCCGGTAACAAAGATAACAAGCATCAGAACCTGAAGCAGGGCCAATGGCAAATGACGCAGGGTAATTAAGATGGTATTCCTTAGGGACATCTTCACCGTATCTTCGAATCTTGCCATATAGGGGAATGCCACCAAAGCCAGCGCAAGGTCCAGGATGCCCATAATCAGGCACAGAATCCACAGCCATCCCATGGCATCTCCTCCCCGCCACAGCTGATAGCACAGATATCCATTTCCTGCAAATATTGTGCCAAACACCAGCATAATCAGCCAGCTTAAGGTAAATACCTTAAAGTTACTCTTAAAGGCATGCCAGAATTCCTTACTGGCATATCCCCTGTCATTTCGCAGGTTCTTCTGTGTCACATAATATAATGAAGTTGTTGCTGCTCCTGCTGTTACAACAGGGAGGCACAGCACCACCCAATAGATGCTAACCAGCATACAATCTGCAATTTTATGTATTAACAAGCTTATTTTCTCACTCATCCTATCACCACCTTATCTTGCTGACCTAATTTATTGTTTCTTTCCTTAATTGCTGTAAGCATTTTCTCAGAGGGCTCAAACCGAAGACAGATTTTCTGCTTCTTCCCATTGCAAAACAGCAGATAGCAGGTTTTATTCTTTGGTTTGGAGGAATAATCAATATAATGAAAGGATGTATCCTGGCGAAACCGTTCCATTGCAGGACTGTTCTCCGGCGACAGCAGATACATTTCATCTAGTTGGGTACTTAATATCAGCTTGCGGCGGTTCTTATTGGTAATCCGTGCTACCTGAAACTGCCCTGTTTCCGGAAAATATAAATAATCATAGTCCACCTTCATCCGAAAGAAGACAACGTACCAGATGGCAAGAATGATCACAAAAAACCACAGGAATACAATGCCCTTGCTTCCTGTTCCTATAAATAATGCAAGATTGCATACTGCCCATATAAATGTTACCCAGCCCATAATACGAATTCCTGTGGAGGGTTTTCCCTTTACAGTGCTTAATATCTCCATGTTCTGCTCCTTCTTTTTTCTTCTATCATATCCCAGCCAACAAGCATTTTCAATTTTTATTCCGATTGGTTTTATCATAGATTCGATATTTCATTTCTTACTTTTTTATAAATTTCTTCGGTTACACTTGACGAATCCAGGCGAAAACCCATATTATGATAACTATATATTATCGATTAAGAAAGCAGGGATATTATGAGAATTGAAGAGGAACACACCCCCATTGAACCAATAGAGCGAACTCCCGAGATTGAGGAAGAACAAAGTGTGAAGAAGACACTGGCTGGGGAAAAGAAAAAATTATCAAAAATGACCGGCAAAGAGAAAGCCGCCTATATTTACAGCTATTACAAATTCCACATTCTTGTGATTCTTGCTGTGATTGTTTTTGCCGGCTCTACCATTTACCATCAGGCTACCAAGAAGGATGAAGTGCTGGCCATTGCAGTTGTAAATGATGCTCAGATAAATACAGAAGGTCTCATTGCCGATTATTCCGCCGAAGTAAATCTTACGGAAAAACAGGAGATTACCTTATATGATGAATTATCTCTGGAAGACCTTACCGAATCTACTTCCAGTGCCGGCATGGGAGAGAATCCCTTCTATATTCGTCTTGCCGCCCATGAAGTTGACCTGGCAATATGTGATCAGGCCGGTAAGGATTATATTGAAGGTCTGGAGGCAGGAGCTGACCCGGTGGATTTTCTAACAGATACCAACTATTCTCTGTGGGCTGACCGTATTGACGGATGCGGAATTAATATTACAGGAACTGCCGTTGCAGATTATCTGGGTACACATAATGACCCTGCTTATCTGTGTCTGACTAACCTGACTGGGCACGATGAAGAACTATTGTCCATGATTAACTTCCTGTTAAATAAGGGACTGTAGAACTACTGGCTCTGGTTAGAAATTCTGTAAAATGGTAATAATCAGGTTATGCTGATACAAGTAGGTAAGGAACCGGCTGTCCCCGATATACCCTATGAGAATCTGCCCGGTTTCACTGGTGGAAATCCATGCTATGACATACATAATAATCCATACCAGAAGAAATCCCTGGATGGCACCTGCCGCCAGTCCGAAGAATCCATTAATGCCGCTAATCACAGGCAGATCTCCTACCAAATGGATAATGTAGCCTACCAACCGGGTAATAATTCCTGCAATAATCATGGCAATCAAAACGGCAATTCCCTTAATGATAAAATCTGACAGAGTTGTGGTGGCTGCCTCAATTGCTGTTCCCTCTGCATTTGAAATTGCCTCGTTACAAGCCTTAGCAATTGCATCGGGTAGCTCTATCCCAAGCTGCTCTAGAATATCCTGCCCAGACGCATCCTTTATATCTGTACTCTGAGCTTCTTCACTACTGTCTGTAGTATCTCCATCCGCTGTATCCTGAGAATCCAGTGAAGTATCCAGCTGTAAATTACTCTCCGGTATCTTCTCCATAATAAAGGTCTGTGTTGTTTCCACCACCTTATCATAGACTCCGGTTCGATGTATTAGGTAATCCTCAATGTGTGGATTTGCCCAGATAACAAATATCAGAATAAAAATCCAGGAAATAAATCCATAAACAATTCCCAGTAATCCCTTCCGCCATCCATTAATGGTGCAAAATACAAGAATCAATAATACAATGATAAGAAAAATATTCATACGCTGTCTCCTTAATTGATCCGTACCTTCTCAGTCAGACCATCTTCAATGAAAATATACCTTCTGGAACTGTCCCCTGGTATTATCTTATATATGCTTGTTTCAAAGGTATATGCGAATTTTTTAATTCCAAACAATGTATATATATTGGTTTCGGCACCATTGGTCAGCATAATCTCATTGTTATCCATCAATTCAATCTTATTGTAAGGAATCTCTATCAGCTTGGAAAATCTACGAAATCCATTCATGGTATATACGGTCATTTCATTTGCCGTGCTTCCATCCTCCTGCTGACTGGTGCAGATTACACCAAAATATTTATCATTGTGAAAAATACTTTTCATTTCTGTATCCAAAAAGATTTCCTTATCAACCTTGGGTTTCTCCGCAGAAGAATATATAATAATCTCATTATCACCAAAGGCAATGGCTTTATCATTTTCCACAAAATCTATCTCCGGCACAATGAGAGAGGAATAGGAATAGGTTGCTACAATATTATCTATCTCCTTCTTCCCTGCTGAGCCAAAATTATAAAAAGCAATATTGGTCTTCACATCTCCATCATTTAAATTAATCATTGACACCATCAGCTTCTTGGCATCGCTGGATAACGCAATGGCAATCGGGTATCCACTGTTTTCTGTATGAAGCTCGCCGGAAGCTAACGTCTTACCATCTATATCATATAGCTGAAGGTAGTTGATATCATTCTCCTGGGTTAATACTGCTACGGTTCCCTTGTCTGCCACATTTGCATCTACAATCGGAAGACTGGTATCCATACTTCCCTGAATCCCTGTTGTGGTAAGCACGGACATCTGGGTTCCCCGCTTATCATAGATTAAGATATAATCCCCACACTGATCTAAGGTAGGATTGGTCATCTCATAGGAATAATTCCAAATCAGGTTGCCATCATAATCGGTATAGAACACACCATCATTACTGTATTTCAGAAGATTTCCCTGGAAATCCAGATAGGTACTGCTAGAAGCATCGGTTCGTTTGGCTGAGCTTCTCACGGAATAACCATCATAGCGTCCTAAGAGGTGAAGTAAGCTTCCTCCCACAACAATGCATAGCACAATGAGAATGATTGCTATTTCCTTCTTACGTTTTCCCAGCTTCATGGTAGCCAACTGCTGCTGCACCTGCTTCATTCTTCGTTGATTGTAGGCAAGGGTTTCTTCTTCCTCCAAATCTCCCGGTGCTTCTAAAGTATCCTGGCCTTCCACAGAATCTCCCTGAGTATCCTGGGTATTCTGCTGTTCCGTGCTCTCTCGAATTACATATGTGGTTTTATTTCCATCACTGCTGACAATGTCTGCAATTGTTTTTTTCTTCTTATCCATATATCTTCCCGCTTTATTTCCTACTGCTTCAATGAAAATGGGGTGCCTTAATCGACACCCCCTTATTTTTATATTGTCTGTCCTGTAAATCTTTTAATACACAAATACTGCCACACCATATGCCGGGAGTGGATAGCTGATAGAATATGCTCTTCCATCACACTCTGCTTCCACAGGGGTATAGGTTATCTGACGTTTCTCTTCGGTACCACCAAAGCTCTTGTCTTCGCTGTTAAGAATCAGCTTATGCTTCCTGTTCTCTGCTACGCCCACCCGGTAATCCTCATGAGCAATGGGGGTGAAGTTACATACAAACAACAGGTTATTCTTTCCATCCTTTGACTTTCTTACAAAACTGAAGATGCTGCGATATCCATCATTTGCATTAATCCATTCAAAGCCTTCCCAGCTGCTGTCTAGCTGATACATGGCCGGATATTTTCTGTAAATATGAAGAAGCTGTCGATAGAAATCATGGACTGCCTTATGCTTTGGATTATCCAGCAAATACCAATCCAGTTCCCGCTTCTCGCTCCACTCCTGTCCCTGGGCAAAATCCTGTCCCATAAATAACAGCTTTTTGCCAGGATGCCCCATCATAAAGGCATAACCTACCTTCAGGTTGCGGTATTTATCCTCTTCCAATCCTGGCATTTTATTCAACATCGAGCATTTCAAATGTACCACTTCATCATGAGATAACACCAGGATATACTTCTCTGCCTCGTTATAGCTCATGGCAAAGGTCATTTTATTATGATTATCCTTTCGGAAATATGGATCCAGCTTCATATAATCCAGAAAATCATGCATCCATCCCATATTCCACTTATAGGAGAAATTCAGTCCTCCATCTTCCACGGAGCCTGTTACCTTCGGCCATGCTGTGGATTCCTCAGCTATCATGGTAACGCCCTTATTTCTTCCTGTAATCAGGGTATTAAGATGCTTGAAAAAGTCCACTGCCTCAAGATTCTCATTTCCACCGTACTGGTTAGCAACCCATTGGCCGTCATCCTTACCATAGTCCAGATACAGCATGGATGCAACTGCATCCACACGAAGTCCGTCTACGTGGAATTCCTCAATCCAGTTTAGTGCACTTCCTATCAGGAAGTTTCGCACCTCATTCTTGCCGTAATCGAATATCTTCGTTCCCCAATCCGGGTGTTCGCCCTTTCTAGGATCTGCATATTCATACAGGCAGCTTCCATCAAAGGTAGCAAGACCATGCTCATCCCTTGGGAAATGTGCTGGTACCCAATCTAAAATCACGCCAATCCCCTTCTTATGAAGGTAATTGATAAGATATCGAAAATCATCCGGTGTTCCGTAGCGGGATGTAGGGGCATAATACCCTGTAACCTGATAACCCCAGGAGCCATCATAGGGATATTCCGAAATTCCCATCAGCTCCACATGGGTGTATCCCATATCCGTTACATAGCTGGCCAGCTCCTGGGCAAATTCCTGGTAGGAATAGAACCCATCCTCATCTTTCCCACTTTCATGGCGCTTCCATGAACCTGGATGTACTTCATAAATAGATAAGGGCTGTTCATAATATGGGTCTGCCTGTGCTCTCTCCTTTATCCATTTCTCATCTGACCAGGTGTATGCAGGAACGTCCACAATCACTGAGGCTGTTCCCGGACGAAGCTCAGCCATTGAAGCATAGGGATCTGCCTTATACAGCTTTTCGTCTTCTGGCGTATAAATGAGATATTTGTACATCTGACCATTCTTCGCCTCTGGTACAAACAGCTCATAAATTCCAATTCCTTTCGGTTCTAACCGCTGCATCTCATGACTGGTCTCATTCCAATCATTAAATTCGCCAATGACAAATACCTGTGCTGCATTTGGTGCCCACACATCAAAATAGATGCCATGCTGTCCCTTCACATCCGCCGGATGTGCTCCCAGCTTTCTATAAATATCGTAGTGCGTCCCCTGACCAAATAAATACATATCCAGCTCTGTTACATTCCCCATATAGATCCTTCTTTCCACAGACTTATTCTTCAAAGTCCTTTTCTCTTAATATTGTATTTCCTTCATCATCAAATCTGGATGTTCCCAGCTTACTAAAAAATCCCTTTAATCCACCTCTTTCTGCATGATCCATAGCATTCTCCATAATTTCTGTCACCTCCACAAGAGATGTTGGATGGTCTAATCTCTGAATCAGGTTAATTCGATTGTACATGGCAAGTACACCCATTTCATCAATTACATAGCCTGCGTCCTTCGCATAGGTTTTGCCAAAATTCACCAGCTCATCAATGGTAAATATTGGAATGGATATCTTCTCTGTGAATTTTCTGGCAAAGGAAGCATCTAATCCCATAAGCCGCTGAATTCCCACGTGATTATCCTCCACAATCACCAATAATCCGGAGGTATCCTGCTCCATTAACAGGGATAAGGTAACAGCCGTTTCTCTAGTTATCTCTCCTGCCTTCTCAATAATCAGACATCCACCCTGTATTTTGGAAAACAGCTTTTGAATATCCTTATCGTTTAGCTTATCTCCATCGATTTTACCAATATTTCCATTGGGTTTATCTATTTCCTTCTGTAATACCTGTATTAAATTGGTTGCCATCATGGTTTTTCCACTGCCGGCAGTTCCCTGAATAATAATGTTACCACTAGAAGCATTGGTGCTATTGGTTAATCTGGTGCGTGCTCCGGTAAGTGCAGCACATACGGTACTTTCCATTCCGCTAATAGGCATAAAGTAGGAGAAAATCTCCTTTTCTTCTTCTGTAAGCTTCATCACTGGAAGCTCATCACTAATTGCCTTTTCTAATACCTTCTCGTCAACTAAGTCAGCAACCTCTTCCGGCTCCAGCTTGATTTCTTCTATTTCCGGCAGGACTATTTCCTGTGCTGTCTCCTCTATGTTGTCTTGTTCTTCTTCCTGTACATCCTCTTCCAGTATACTTCCTTCCTCCTGCTGGATTTCCTCGGCAATAGCATCTGCTAGGATAGCAACCGGGTCCTCTTCTGGCTCTTCTTCCTGGGCTTCCTGTTTCTGTGTTGCTGCAATAATGTCTTCAATACTAGGCATACGAACTGTTGGTTCACTTACTTTTATTTCGTCTGATTCTGATTTTTCTTCCATGTCCAATTCCACTTCCTTATTTTCTAGTCCGTCTTCGGTTGCTTGTTCTATATCTTCTGAAGTCTCCTCTGGTTCTTCTGAAATATCCTGTGCTTCTTCCAAGCTGTCCTGCTCCTCTAGCTGGGTTTCTGGTTCTTCTGATTGTTTCTCTGTCTCCTCTGGAGCAGCCTCTATTTCTTCTTCCATTACTAATGTTTCCTGTAATGCGTCAGATTCCTCTGCCGTCTCTACGGTTTCTTCTGGGGCTACTGCTGCCTCATCCTCTATGAGACGATTAATCTCCTGCTGCAGCATAGCATTTACATCTGCAACAATCTTGCTTGCTTCCTTAACATCCACCGTGCCATCATCCTCCAATTTTCTCTTTTCCTCTGATGTGCTTCCTAGCGTTGGTGGTTCCCAATCTCTCGTATTGTTTCCATCTTTTGATTTGGTAAGGGCTGGAACAGGAATTCCTATGCCTTCCTTACCTAAACGAGCACCTTCTACATGTACCACTGGAATCTCTAATCCCACTCCTACCGGCACCTTTGGTATCTGAAAATGCTTTCCTGTTTCTTCTACTGTAGGGAGGTGATGCTCTAAAGACGTCTCCTTCTCCGGTTCCTCCGAAACCAATCCAGCTGCATAATCCTCTAAACTTCTCATGGCTTCTTGGGGCTCCTGGGAGGTCTGCTTTTGCAAATATTCTTCTTTCAGTAACTCTGCCGGTGCAACCCCTGCGTCCAGCTTGGGAATCACTCCCTCCAGACGATTCATAATGGTATTGGCTTCCTTCAGTGCCTTTTCCTTAGCGATTTCCAGCTTCTGCTGGCTGGCATCCTGAAGGGCTGCTTCTGCTGCACGTCTGGTCTTATCCCATTCTTCCATTACTTCTTCAATGGTCATCTGTCCCTTCACTTGGGTCTCTGCCTGGGTCTTCTCCGGTACAAATAAGCTGATTTGCCCATCATATTCTTCTGCCAGATATTCCTGGAATGTATTCTTCAGGTTGGTATTAATATTTTCTTCTGTTTCTAGATGCTCTCTGGCCACCTCTACCGGTTCTTCATTTACCTGTAAATAGGGAATCTCTTCTACCAGCATCTTAATATTGTCCATATTCTCAGAGACTTCCCCTGCTTCTGTAGCACGCATAATCTCATCAATATTCTTCTTAATCTCCGCCTGAAGATTCACAGTATTAAATCGTTCCGGAGGCAGCTCTATGCTGGGAATGGTAATGGGCTTTTGCAGGACTACTCCAGAATCCATGGTGTCTTCCGGACGAATCTCTGTAATTCCATCCTTCTTCTGTTGAAAATGTCGATATTTATCCTCCTGTGCCTTGTCTAAAGGCTGATACAGCATTTTCAGCTCTAGTGCCTTCTCTACATATGCTCCGTCGCCGAACCACAGGATGATTTCATCACATAAATCAATGCATTTATCAATTTGTGCTGTCTTATGATAAAGACATGCTAACTCAAAGGCCCATTCCTCCAGGAAATCATGGTCCTTCAGCTCCTCTAGGATGCTAATTAAGGTATCATCATCTGCCTGTTTTGCCTTGTTCAGCTGATATTTAATAATATATTTCATGCTGTCATGGGGAGCTATCTCTACAAATTCATCATAGTATTCCCCAGCTTCCTCAAAGGCATCCATTTGGATACACAAAATAGCCAGTCGATAAATAATCATTCTTCCAATGGGAGAACGCTCATGGGCATCCATTAGAAGATTCTTGGCTTCCTCTAAAAGATCCATTTCTTCGTATAAATCCGCAGCTTTCATTAAGGCATTCACATTGCGAACCTTCCGCCAGTTCATGGCCTCCATTTCCTCTGCTGCCTCTTCCTTCTTGCCTTCTTTTATTAATAATATGATTTCATCCAGTTTTGTCTTATATTCGTATCTATCCAACCTTTTTCACCTCAGAAAGTTCCTTCGAATTCATTTGAATATACTTGATTTTAGTGTAACATACGCACTATTCGATGTCAAAAAAAACACATCCCGGATTCACTCTTTTCGAATGACCCAAAATGTGTTTTTTACAAACTATTTTATATGCTTATCAAGAATAATTTCTTCTTCCTTTTCCTGCTCTTTATATACCATAGCATTGGCATGTTCTGTATCTATTCGTCTCAAGGCAACATAGTCCCTTGTTTCCTTGGAGAAGTGTTTTCTTCCCAATAACCAGCGAATAATATTGTCCACCAGATAATACAATACTGCTACAACAGGAACTCCCAGAAGCATTCCCATAAATCCAAACAAACCTCCACCAACTACAATGGCTACTACCACCCAGAAGGAAGATAACCCGGTAGAATCTCCAAGAATCTTTGGTCCAATAATATTTCCATCCACCTGCTGGAGAATAAATACGTAAATCAGGAAATAAATTCCCTTCATAGGATTGGTGAGGAAGATAATAATAACTGTTGGAACGGCTCCAATATAAGGACCAAATACCGGCACCACATTGGTTACTCCAATAATAACAGATACCAGCAACGGATATGGCATCTTCATAATCAGTACACATACATAGCAGATGACACCAATAATGGCTGAATCAATGATTTTACCAATAATAAATCCACTGAAGATATCATTGCTTTTTCTTGCAACGGTAATAAACTGATTTGCCATTTTAGGCGGAAGAAACGCATAGATAATCTTCTTCGTCTGTCCCTTAAATGCTTCCTTGCTCATCAATATGTATACAGATACAATCACACCAATGATAATATTTACAAAGAAACGTCCTACACTGATTACTCCTGTAGTAACGGTACTAATTAAATCATCCTGACCAATCTGAAGCTGCTTCTGCAGCCAGGCCAGGCCCTCTGAGATAGAAGCCTCAATACCACTTTCCTTCACACTCATGATGTTCTTCTCGAAGCGTCCTCTGGTAATATCATTTGCCCAGTCTAATACTCCCGAGATTTGCTGTGGCAGGTTATTCACCAGATCCATAATGGTGGCATACAGCTGTGGAATAATGGAGCTTATTATGGTCACCACCAAGCCTATCACAATCAGCAATGCAATCAATGTAGACAGAGTACGAACCGTTTTTCTTGCCGTCTGTTCCTTCTTCATCCTCTTTAGGAAGAAGGGCAGCATGTGCTGTTCAAAAAACTTCATAATAGGATTCATCAAATATGCAATGACAAATCCAATAATAATAGGCTGCAGTACTGTCATAAACGTCTGTATTCCCTGATGCAGACCATCATATCGGTCAACTGCAAAATAAAACAGGATAATACAGCATACAGTAACAATCACAATTCCCGCTATGGTGAAATATTTTTTGATTGGCACATCATTTTTATATTTCTCGTTATATTTCTTTTCCTTCTCTTCCACTACTACTCCATTTCCTGTGCATCGGCACTGATATTACTAGCCTCTGTAATAATTAATCAGACATCCCTTAAGAATAATTTCTCTCTCATCATCTGTCAGCTCGCCCATACCTAATGTAAATTCTGTAAGCTGTCCGTCCTTTACTACATAAGCCGGAATGGTAGTTGCCTTCTCCTGGATTGCTTTGCGAATCTCTGGAATGAAGATAAAATCTTCATTGGCAAATGGCAGATCCTCGCTGTCAATCAAGAATGGAAGCATGCCCCAGTTAATCAGGTTGGAACGATATCTCTTGGTTGCGTAATCGCATGCAATGTTCGCCCATCCGCCTAACACCTTCTGGCAGGAAGCCGCCTGTTCACGTGCTGAGCCATCTCCCGGTTTTACTGCGAAAATTGTACTTCCAATACCAAGATTTGATCTCTTTACCTCTGTAAACTGTTTCTTTACAGCCTCCATGATTGGAGCAACTTCCGGTACTGCACTGCCTGGACACTGGTCTGCTTCGATTGCCTTTTGTGCCAGCTGAATTGCCTTTGCCCGTCCAACGTACTTAGGATCCTTTCTGGATAAGGTAAATTCTGCTAAGCCCAGTGGATTCGAACGATAGGATGAGGTCTCCCCAGATGGAATCAGCTCATCTGTTGTGGTAACCGGGTCGTGAATCTCACTTACTACCTTTAACAGCATGTTCTCTGGCAGAGCACTCATTGCTGGCCAATCCTTGATGTTTGGTCCAAATTTAATCTCTACGGAAGAATCTGCTTCGCCATGACTGTCAAATACACGGTTTTCGTAAATGGTCTTGTCAAAGAAGTATTTGGGTTTCTGATAGGTTACATCTACATTTTCTGCTGAGGTAAGATATCCCTTATTGGCTGCTGTTGCTGCAATAGAACGTGCATCCATTAATGCTACAGAGGAAATCTGTCCATTCTGCAGCTTAGAACCTTCTCTATTTGGGAAGTTTCTAGTGGAATGGCGAATAGAAAAGCCATTGTTGCTTGGGGTATCTCCTGCACCGAAGCATGGGCCACAGAATGCAGTCTTTACAATTGCTCCCGTTGCCATTAAATCAGCTACACAGCCGTTCTTCACTAATTCCATATAAATTGGAGTGCTGGCTGGATATACGCTTAAGGTAAATTCATCCGGTCCAATGCTGCTGCCCCGAAGGATATCTGCAGCATCTGTAATATTCTCATAGCCGCCGCCTGCACATCCGGCAATAATTCCCTGATCTACATAGAGACGACCATTTCTCACTTTATCCTTTAAGGTAAAGTCTACCTGTCCATCTAAGCTTACCTTAGCTCTCTTCTCACAGTCATCTAAAATGTCCATCAGATTGGCATTTAATTCATCAATGGTGTAGGTATTGCTCGGGTGGAATGGCATTGCAATCATTGGCTTGATTTCATCTAAGTTGATTTCAATCATGCCGTCGTAATATGCCACCTTTCCAGGTGCTAATTCCTTATATTCGCCAATACGTCCATGGATATCATAGAACTCCTTCACCTTGCTATCTGTTTTCCAAATGGAGGACAGGCAGGTGGTCTCTGTGGTCATTACATCCACCCCGATTCTGTAATCTACAGACAGGTTATCCACACCAGGTCCTACAAATTCCATGATCTTGTTCTTAACATAGCCCTTATCGAACACTTCTCCGATAATTGCCAGGGCAATATCCTGAGGTCCAACGCCAGGTCTTGGTGTTCCTGTAAGATATACACCTACCACACCCGGCATATTAATATCATAGGTTTTGCTTAACAGCTGCTTTACCAACTCCGGTCCACCTTCACCCATAGCCATGGTTCCTAATGCTCCATAACGGGTATGAGAGTCAGAACCAAGAATCATCTTACCGCCGCCGGCAAGCATCTCTCTTGCAAACTGGTGAATGACTGCCTGATGAGGTGGTACATAGATGCCGCCATATTTCTTTGCACAGGTAAGACCAAACATATGGTCATCTTCATTAATGGTTCCCCCTACTGCACACAAGCTGTTATGGCAGTTGGTAAGAACATAAGGAATTGGGAATTTCTCCAGCCCTGATGCTCTCGCTGTCTGAATAATTCCTACATAGGTAATATCATGACTGGTAAGCTTATCGAATTTAATCTGAAGCTTCTCCATATTTCCAGAGGTATTGTGTTCTTTTAAAATATTGTATGCAATGGTATTTCTACTGCATTCTTCCTGATTTACTGTTTCTCCTGTCTTACTTTTAATGATAGCTGCTGCATCCTGTGTGGCCTCCACAAGCTCTGTACCATTTACAAGATAGACTCCATTTTCGTATAATTTCATTTCATTTCCTCCATTATATTATTTCTTACCAAACAGGCCCAGGATTCCTTTTACTGAATCCTTCCTGGTTTCTTCCGTAGGCGTATCTTCTTCCTTCCACTGAAAATATTCCTTGTCTAAATCTTCGGAAAGTGCCGCCTGCTCCAAATCTGATTCTGATTGAGAGTCTTCTTCCTCTATAGGAATTCCTGCCTGTGCAAAATATTCCTTATTCACCCGTATCTCCGGCTGAAGGGAAGCGAATTGGGACTGATGTGTGCTTCGAGCCTTGGGATGCTCTTCCTCTGCTTCCTTCTCCTTGGCAATGCGGGCATTTTCATCCTCAATTAAATGAAGATATTTCTGAGTATCAATCAAATCCTGAAGCTGCCCCTTTAATTCCGACTGGTTGCTGCGAACCATACGGGCCTCTTCCTTCATCTTGTCCTCTGTCTCCTGGTATATCTGAGATATCTGGTCGGTAGCCTCTTTCATAATATCCTGAACTGCATTTAACGCATTATCTGTATACATAATGGATGCTGCATAAATATCCTCTGCCTTTCGGCTGGATTTAAATATAATCTCGTCTCCCTGCTTCTGCATTTCGCGATTTGCTTTATCCCGACTCTGCTTGGTCAGTTCATACTCATCCATAATATCATAGATACAGCTGTTTAACTGGGTCAAAAGTCCCATAATCTCATCTTTATCTACAATAACACGCTTCTTACTGTTTTCTACCGGCTCTGCTTTCGAGAACAGAACATGAATATCCCGTAAGACCTTCTCTGTACGATCCTGTGCTCCCATTTTCTACCACATCCCTTTCCATTTCTGGATCATTGAAAAAAGCATTGCTTTTTTCTTATTAAAATATAGCATAGGTAATTTCCAGTGACAATGCAGTTTTAGAATCTTTTATCTATTCTTAAGAATTTGTAATAAGTTAGCACTACTTTCCTGGAAATGGTTGGATGACTCTATCTAAAATTCCATGTATATATGCAATCATTACTCCATAATTGGTAATGGGAACTCCCTGGGTGCTTCCCCTGGCTATTCGATTTCTCATCTCTCTGGGGTTTAGGGTACAGCCACCGCAATGAATCACTAAATCATAGCCTGTCAGATCTTCCGGGAATTCTCCTCCACTGGTAAATGTATAGTCCAAATCCAGATCCGTGTATTCCTTCAGCCACCGAGGCAGCTTCACTGTACCAATATCGTCACATTGGCGATGGTGGGTACAGCCCTCGGAAATCAGCAGCCTTGCACCTGCATGTAGGGTTTCGATGGCTCTGGCACCTTCTACCTGGGTCTTCAAATCCCCCTTATATCTGGCCATTAATATGGAAAAGGAGGTTAATGGTATCTCTGAGGGCACAATCTTAGAAACCATTCCAAAGGCCTGACTGTCTGTAATCACCAGCCTTGGTGCCTGCTTGAGAAATTCTAACGTGGTCTTCAGCTCCGTCTCCCGGCATACCACCGGTACAGCTCCTGCTTCCAGGCAATCTCGTATCACCTGCTGTTGGGGAAGAATCAGCCTGCCCTTGGGTGCTGCAGAATCAATGGGCACCACAAGTATTACCATATCCTGGGGCTGTAGCAAGTCCCCCACCAGCTGCCGGGTATTCTCCTGGTCCGGAAGCAACCTTGCCATGGCTTGTTTTAATTCATCAATTCCAATGTTCTCTTTGGCACTTACCCAGTATATTTGGGTGATATCTATCTTAAGTGCTTCTGCCAGCTGATTTGTAAGATGGTTCTTGTCTTCTTTCAGCTGATCTGTCTTATTTACCACAATCAGAAAGGGAAGCTTCCTCTCTTTCATTTCTGCGATAAGCTCACATTCCCTGTCATCCAAGGAAGTATCTGCTGCAGTCACCAGAAGTGCCAAATCTGTCTCTCCCAGTATTTGCCTGGTTTTCTTCACACGTTCTTGTCCCAGTGCACCTTCATCATCTAATCCCGGCGTATCTATCATTACTACCGGTCCTAGTGGCAGAAGCTCCATGGCACGCCTGACCGGGTCCGTAGTAGTTCCCAGAACATCTGATACAATGGACTGGTTTTGGCCGGTTATGGCATTCATCAAGCTGGATTTTCCTGCATTTCTTTTACCAAAGATTCCTATATGGATTCGCTCCCCG
>CAZYYO010000025.1:0-32843 GCA_964650965.1 uncultured Lachnospiraceae bacterium
GGTAGTGTGCGTTTCTGGGTCGCTTAAGCACTGGATTTTTATGAGATTGAAGGAATGAATGCGAAGTCTTTTGGATGAAGCGCATTGAGAAAGCTGAATAATCATTATGGAAACAAAGCTGCTTCATAAATGCCAGGTCACAGGTCTCACAGTTATCCAGAATTCCGAGCCATTCTTCTTTGTGAGATTTCCAGAGGGCAAGCCATTTATAGAAAGTTTTGGTGGAAATGTCAAAGCGTTCACAGATCTGCTCAACAGTATGAATGTGAGCAAAGAACTCGGAAAGGACACGGAGTATGAAGAAGAGCCCATAGCTGGAGTGTGGAATGATAAAGTCAGGAAGGACTGCATGGGCATGCTCACAGCTGTCACAGAAGATACGCATAATGCACAGATCATCTTTTACAGTAACACCTTTGCGAAAGTCGATGATATCGCGGCTGTAGTAGTCGTGGATATGACACTGGGCTTTCGAATGGCAGATGGGACAAGTCTCTAGCTGCGGGATGAATTGATCCATGAAAGAATGAAAAATGGATTTTGATGAAATTTTTATACGAATTAGCTTGCAAAAAAGAGAGTTTTTTCTTATCATAATTATGGTTACGCAAGATGCCTTACTAGTAGGACTTGATCCTGATCTTGGCACTGCGTCTATGTTGAGAGAAAGAACGAACTTTGGTAGGGGCTGTTCTTTCTCTTTTTTTATTGTTACGAAATGAATATACAGAACCGAGAAAGAAAGGTCAAGAATAGAAACGAAAAAAGCGTGCGGTAATACACGGCACGCTGTAGTAGATATAAATATAAAGTTACGAAATTAATTTGCGGTAGAATTGCAGTCAGTTGGAACTTTAATTCGCCGCGTGACAGTAAATACCGAATATTAGTATGAGCCAGCAGGATGATTGCATCCACTGGCTTATTTTCGGTAAGCTCCTTTTTCGACCATGCATTTCTTCAAGATTTATTCTTCCGAATATCTACATTTCTTCAAAACTTTTTCAAAGTCTAGTGGATTTTCTGACGTAAATCAACGCGACTGTATTGACGCATACATTAAAGCATGTGATAATATACCTGGAGGTGGCTATATGTATAAGATTAATCCGTACAGACCGGGAGCAGGTTTGATGCCAACCTATTTGGCAGGAAGAGATGAAGATATCCGGGATATGAACCAGATGTTTGAGGCGATGCTGATGAATGTTCCTACCCAGTCTATTATATACAGTGGACTACGTGGCGTTGGTAAGACAGTTCTTATTAATCGATTACAGAAGGATGCTGAGGATAAGGGCATTTTTTGCAGGCATATCGAGGTGGAGACACGCAATGATTTTATTTCCCAGATTGCGGCTTGTTCCCAGGTATTTTTGCGGGAGATAAGCACCAGAGAGAAAATGAAGAATATGATTCAGAAATCTTTGGAAGCAATTAAATCCCTGGTGATTTCCTTTGAACCCAATGAGAATACATTCGCCTTATCTGTTCAGGAACGAGAATTATATCATTCGGTTAATTTAACACAGAGTCTGACAGATGTGTTTACCTCCATTGGAGAAGCAGCATACGAAGCAGAGAAACCCATCTGTTTCTTTATTGATGAGATACAGTATATGAAGGTGCCAGAGCTTGGTTCTCTCATCGCAGCGTTGCATCGTACGAATCAGCTGGGATATCCTATTATGGTAATTGGTGCGGGACTGCCGAAGATATACAAAATGCTTTCTGATGAGAAGACCTATTCGGAACGATTATTTATCTACAAGGAGATTGGCTCTCTGACGGAGGAGCAATCCGTGAAGGCTGTGATAGAACCAGTGAAGAAGTTCCATGTATCCTATACAGAAGATGCTATTCGGCATATTATTGCGGTAACCCATGGATATCCTTTCTTCATTCAGCAATTTTGCCAGATCATATACCAGAACACAGAGACGAAGCAGATAACCATAGATGATGTACAGAGAAGCCAGGATGAATTCTACCGTACATTGGACAATGGTTTCTTTAAGGTACGTTACGAGAGATGCTCGGATAGTGATAAAAAATTTCTATTCGCCATGGTTCAATGTGGTGAACTTCCCTGTACCATATCTAACATTTCCAGTCATTTGGGTAAGCGGGGCAAGACGATATCGCCTACAAGAGCTCAATTGATTAATAAAGGGTTGATTTATCCAGTTCGATATTCAGAACTTGATTTTACTGTTCCGGAATTCAGTGGATTTATTCAGAGATTAGACGAGTATCAGCAGTGGGTGGACAATACCAATATACACAAGGAGAACTAAATCATGAAATGTATCATTTTAGCTGGAGGGGCAGGAGATCGATTATGGCCTCTTTCCAGAAAGAACTATCCCAAGCAATTTCTTAATATTAATCATAATAATTCCCTGTTCCAGGAGACCATTACCAGGAATATTCCCTTTTGTGATGAGTTCGTTATCGTGACCAATCTGTCCTATCAGGCAATGATTGAATCCCAGATGAAGCAATTCCAGGGGCTGCCTTATCGTGTGGTATATGAAGAAATTGGTAAGGGGACAGCTCCCGCCTTGGCATATGTATCCCAGATGCTGGGGGAGGAGGAAGACGTTATGCTTCTGCCGGCAGACTTGTACCTGGATGGAGATGGGTATTCTGATGGGATTTATGAGGCTAAGAGGCTGGCAGATGCAGGCTCTCTGGTCTTATTTGGAATTCACCCGGACAGGCCAAGTACAGCCTATGGATATATTAGAACCCAGGGAAGTCATGTCCTTCGTTTTATCGAGAAACCATCCGAACCTTTGGCAGACAAGATATTTGCCGATAATGATACCTTCTGGAACAGTGGAATGCTTCTCGCCAGAAATCAGTATTTGCAGGAACAGCTGCAGCAGTATCTTCCCGGAATCAATGAATGGGCGAAGCTTCATAGCAATCAGAAGGAGAAGGTGTGTATCATATCCTCGGAATCCGTGGAGCATATCCAGAAGGTCAGTGTAGAGAAGGGACTGTTGGAACGTTCCAGCCAGATAGAGATGGCACAGCTGCACTGTGAATGGAAGGATGTTAGCAGCCTGGAGGTATATCAGCAGCTTCGTCAACAGGAGGATGGACAGCAGGTAATCACTAATGTTTGTGAGGATGTAACTGTAGTAAATGAATCAGAACGCCAGCTGGTGGTTGCCAATGGACTATCCCACGTAATGATTGTGAATACAGATGATGCAATCTATGTATCTGATAAGGATACCTTAAATGAAATTAAGGGAATTGTGGCACAGCAGGCAGACCATTATAAGGAGTATTTTGAAGACAGTACCACAGTATATCGTCAGTGGGGATATCGGAAGATGATTTCTCAGGAGAAGGGATATCGTGCCCGTAAGGTTACCATATATCCTGGAGCCAGTATCTCCAAGCACATCCATAACAAGCGTACAGAGACCTATTCCATTGTAGGTGGTATCCTGAGCGTGGATTTACAGGAGGGTATCTCAAACCCTGATAACCTGGAATCCAAGGTGAAGCTTGGGGTGGGAGAGAGTATTAATATTCTTCCTGGTCAGATGCATCGCATATATAATGAGACAGATGAGAATGTAACTATTATTGAGGTGGATACAGGAGCTGAGATTGATGAAGAGGACATGCTTCATCAGGATACCTTAAGTAAGCTTGCTACAGAGGAGTCAAAACAAATCCTGCCATCCCTCTATCGACTTCATCCTGCATTTAAGGACTACCTGTGGGGAGGTCAGCGTCTGGTGGAACTGTTCGGCAAGGATAGTCCTTACGAGATTACTGCGGAATCCTGGGAATTGTCAGCACATAGTGCAGGACAGAGCCAGATTGTAGGAGGACCATTGGATGGTACAGCGTTTGGAGATTTTGTGGCCAGGTATGGACGCCAGGTCTGTGGATGGAAGAGTGCTGCCTTTGACCGCTTCCCAATTTTGATTAAGTTTATTGATGCCCTAAATCCCCTTTCCGTACAGATTCATCCCTATGATGATTATGCTTTTGTCCACGAGAAGGAATTCGGTAAGAATGAGATGTGGTATGTCATGGATGCTGCTCCGGAAGCTTTCCTTTATTGTGGATTTAACCGTGCTGTAACCCGCAAGGAAGTGGAACAGCGAATTACGGATCATACGATTACAGAAGTGTTGAATAAGGTTCCTGTACAGAAGGGAGACTGCTTATTTATTCCGGCAGGCACCATTCATGCAATTGGTGCAGGCATTTTAATCTGTGAGATTCAGCAGAATTCTAACAGTACGTATCGTGTTTACGACTATGACCGCAGGGATGCCCAGGGCAATACCAGAGAGCTTCATATTGCTAAAGCATTGGATGTTATGCATTTCGAAGAGTATCATCAGGGTGCTTATGGTCTGGAGCCAGCTGTGCGTATGGACATGGATGATGCTGTAATTACAACGCAGCAGCTATGCCAGTGTAAGTATTTCCAGTGTGAGAAATATACCGTGGATGGAGAAGCCTTGATTTATATGGAGGATGCTTCCTTCGTGTCATTGGTGTTCCTTTCCGGCAGTGCCAGGGTGAACTGTGGGGATGAAACCATGGACGTGAAGGCAGGAGACAGTATCTTCGTATCTGCCGGACGCAAGGTTGTCCATGTAATTGGCGAGTGTGAATTTATTGAGACGAATATTTAAGAAACTGAGGAGAAGTGCAGATGAATAAGAAAATCCATATGAATTGGTATATGGTTGCATTGATTGTTTTAATGGTGGTATCTATTATTCCGTTGCTGATGATAACTCGCTATGATCATCCGTCAGCAGATGACTATAGCTATACTATTAATGTATATCATGAATGGATAAGCAACCATTCGATTCGTGGTGTATTGGTACAGGCAGTGGAGACGTCAAAGCATTTTTGGAATACCTGGCAGGGACTTTATTCATCTGCATTTGTTCTGGCATTGCAACCGGCGATTTTTGGAGAACAATACTACTTCCTAACCGGAGTAATCATGATGGCGATTATTTTTTGTGCAAATATCTTTTTCGCCAGCTTTTTATGTCGCAGGCTACTACATGGTACTTGGCTTGAGAGTATCACGATTGGTGTGGCAATGAGTTTCGTCATGCTCCAGTGGATGCCATCGCCGGTACAGGGACTATACTGGTTTAATGGAGCAATGAATTATGTACTGTTTTATGGCATTATGCTACTACTGATTTGTCTGATGATTGGAATGATAAGGCATGAAGGAATTCTGGGACAGCTATTGCTTATGATGGCAGGCATGATACTGGGGGTTATTCTCTCAGGAGGTAATCATGTTACTGCTTTTATGGGAATATTATTCCTTTGTGGGTGCATTGTATATACCATTGCTTTTCGTAAATTCACCAGAGCAATCGAAAGCCTTGCTGTACTGGGGGCAGCTGTTGCCGGATTTATTTTCAATGTTACATCCCCTGGCACGGTTATACGACAAAGCAATTTTACCATGCGTATTGGGGCTGTTAAATCCATTGAGTTATCAATCCAGATGGGACTAAAGGATCTGGTGGATTGGTGTGATTTTCGAATGATTATTATCGCGGTACTTTTATTCCCGGTATTGTGGAAGATGATTGGTAGATTTTGTGAACATTCTACATATCAATTTAAGTATCCGGTGCTTGTTTTTGTTCTATCGCTGGGATGGCTTTGTGCTATGTTTTGTCCGTCGTATTATGCTATGGCAAATGAGGGGGCGGGCAGACTGACAAATGTAGTTTATTTCTGCTTTGTTATTTTGTATTTTATGAATTTGGTATATTTCATGGGATATGTTCATCGTCATATTCATGTGGAGAATAATTTGCAGAGTGGGATTTCACTGGGGAATATAATTGTTTGCGGAGGATTTGTGCTGATGCTACTGATTGGAGTACGTGATAATTCCAGTAGCTACATTGCATGGCAATCAATGCAAAGCGGAGAGGCACAGCAGTATTCCACAGAGGCTTATTCCAGGGTGGATTTATTGGAGAATGGAGCAGGGCAGGATGTAGAACTAGAGTCCTATAGTGTGCATCCTGGCATTTTGTTTTTTGACGATATCTCAGAGGATGCAACCGACTGGAAGAATGTTTCTATGAGTGATTATTACCAACTGAATAGCGTTGTTAAGATAAATCCATAATCTGTCTACAATCATACAGACAATAATCAATAAGAATGATAATATATAAATAAAAAAATGGAGAACAGGTATGCAGGATAAGAATACGATATTAGATGATTTAATGGAATATTTGAGGGAGAAGAAGCTGGCAATTGTGATTACCTACTTTATTGCCATTGCAATGTTTGGCGTGTGGCTGTGTCAGGACTTTGTTTCCTTTGATGCAGAAGGATTGTATTCCATGGCAAACGGAATGAAGTGGTATCAGCAGTGGATAGCACTGGATCGATGGGCATTTGTAGCATTGAAGAAGCTTCTTGGAGTGGGTGCGATTAATCCATTCTTTTCTGCTACTATGGCTCTGACCTTCTTTCCGGCTTCGGCTGTTCTATGGAATTATCTGATCTATCTGTGGAATGACAAAAAGGAGATTTTTCGTTATCAGTCTATCTTGTTTAGTCTCTTATATCTCACCCACCCTGTATGGGCATTCCAATTTGCTTACCGTAATCAGATGGAGGTGTGCACCCTTGTTATGGCAGTGCTTCCCTTTGCCCTGATTTTCTTTACGCAATGGCTGGAACAGGGTGGCTTTGGATATTTTCTTATTGCGGCAGCAGGAGTAGTGGTGGCCTTTTCCAGTTACCAGTCCTTCCTGTTTGTATACGGAGAAGCTGTAGTTATTTATTATATGCTATATATCTATCGTAGTAAGATGGTGGAGAGCAAGAAGCTTCTGAAATCAAGCGTCAGAACCATTGGATTTACCATCGTTGCTTTTGCAGGATATGTAATAAGTTCTAAGCTAATGTGTATGGTATTTCACTTAGATGGAGCTGCTCAGAAGAGCTATCTCAGTGACCAGTTCCTTTGGCTAACGGAAGCTCCACAGGTATGTATTCGCAATATCGTGGAATATATGAAGATATCCTGCCTGGGCTCCAATGGTGTATTTACCTGCAACTTTATTGTAATTACTATTTTATTTCTAATATGTGCATTGCCTCATGTTGTTGGCAAGAAGGGTGGAAGAATCTGGGGACTTTTATGCATGCTGGGAGTTGTAGTGATTCCTTTTCTGCTGGAAATCGTTACGGCTGGAAATGTGGTGCTTCGAAGTCAGTTCGCATTTGTTCTTGCGTTAGCATTTATGGCATTGTATGCCTGGGGGAATATTTATCAGATAGCAAAGACCAGACTGCCACGGTTAGGGCTTCAGATTTTGGTGATTCTATCCATGCTGTTATTGATTCTGCCACAGGTTCAGGTTACGTCCCGACTATTGTATACGGATTACAAGGTCGCTACGGATGACAAGGAACTTATGGAACAGATTTATTATGCAGCTATGGATAAGGGTGCTAAGGAAGGGGATGCACTGGTACTCTTAGGTGGAAAGGGAAATTCAGTGAGTGAGACTCTAATGGAGTACGAGGTGATTGGAATCTCATATTTCGAAGTAACTCCTATCGCGTTGACGAAGCCCAATGAAGCAATGCAGGCATATGGCTACCAGATTTCAGCACCAACAGATGAACAGGTTGCATATGCCCGTTCCATCCAGGAGACACTGCCTTGCTGGCCAGATGCCGATGCAGTATACGTGGAAGATGGATTGATTATTGTACGACTTTCGTAAATAATCCTAAGAAATCAGTTCAAGGAGAGATAATTGATGGAAATGAAAAAGAAAGTTCAGGCACTAAAAATACCTACTATAATCCTGGCAATTCTTGTCCTGTGCAGCTATTGTTTTGTCAAGCTATGGAAAGCAACAGAAGCTACAAATGTATACCAGAGGCTGATGATTGCTGTAATGATTCTGGCAGGAATGGCTATTTTAGCCACCACGATTCTTGCAGTAAGAAAGCATTTGCCTTTATATAAGATTTATCCCATCCTGGGTCTTACCTTTGGCGTGATATTTACATTAATTATTCCTACCGATACCACTCCGGACGAGATTGCACATCTGGATAATACGTATATCTTATCTAACAGGCTCCTGGGAATTGATGAGATAGAGAATCCCTGGAATCTCATATTGAAGCGTAATTGTGACGTGGCTTATGAAGAGCATGAGCTGAGTCTTGAGAATTATGATAAGTATTATCATACCTTTGGAGCAGTATCGGAGAAGGATTTGGAACTGGATTTGACGAAGAATGACAGCACAGGGAATTCCACTGCCTATATCATCGGAGCATTAGGAGTATCCCTGGCACGTGTCCTTCATTTGAATTATGGCTGGATGACCCTTATGGGTACTTTGTTTCAATTATTATTCTTTGTTGCAATTGTAACCTACTCGCTGAAAATTATTCCTTATGGACAACGGATACTCTTTACTATTGCACTGCTTCCTATGACCTTACAGCAGGTAAGTTCTTTCTCCTATGATAATATGATGATTGCATGTGGTATTTTGGTAACATCACTTTTCTTATGCTGGTATCAACAGGAAACATTACCTGTTTCGCAAGAGAATGTTCGTATGGATGTTAGGCATAGAATTGGACAGCTGGTACTCTTTGCCTTTGCTGCTTTGATGATGATTCGGACGAAGGGCGGTGCATATGCACTTCTCCTTTTGCTTCCCATCATCATTATTTTTAGATATATGCGTAAAAATCAGCTGTGGAAGAATCGTAAGGTACAGCTTGGTATTGTGATTATGGTACTTCTATTGCTGGCTGCCTCCATATATTTGTGGAAATCAGGTGTTGCTTACAGCATATGGGAACGGGTATGCCTGGAACATTATATTCCCAGCAGTGATGCCTATGGAGCAGCTCCCATTACTTTTATTACCAGACCAGGCTACACATTGAAGCGTCTGGCAATGACGGTTCTGGCCAATGGAAAGGATTATCTCTACTCCATGGTTGGAGGATTATTAGGATGGCTTCAGCTGGTAATCAGTGGCAAGATTATCTGGCCATTGCTTCTTGTCTTGATTTTATCTATGGTGCGTACCAGAGAAGAGAAGATAGAGGTATCCAAGGGGGTTCGTGGAGCACTTATCATTATGTCGCTGCTTAGTATGTTAATCTGTGTAGCCGCAATGATGTACCTGTGGACACCGGCAACGGCAACAGTGATTGCAGGGGTACAGGGCAGATATTTTATTCCACCATTACTGGCATTATTAGTAGGGGTGGGATTATGGAGCAAACCATGCTGGCCAGCAGAGTATGTAGATGATTACTTTGTTATGGCAGTAGGATTTTTGGACTATCTTGTCATTGCCAGCGTGTTGCTAATTTTCATATAATATGGTATAAAAAAGTAATGTCCTTTTATAGTTACAGGTTATATATTACAGTACGCAAGGAGAAAATATGATAGACAATTATTTTGCATTGAAGATTTTTCATATGCATCTTTTAAGAGATAATACGGTGATTTTTATCGGCGTATTTCGGGATGATAATCCTAAGAATGCAACGCTTCATGCAATAATAGATGGGCAGGAATGCCCCATTGATATTAAGATAGCAGACAGCCAGGAGGTGCGACGGAGAAATCTGCCCCTGGATATGAATGCTTCCCAGGAAGTGATAGGGGAGATTCATCTTCCTGACAGCTGGAGGAACTCCCAGGGGATTACGCTGGAATATGAGATGGATGGAAGAAGACATGTAGCACATCGCGGAACCAGAAGAGAGATTGCAGAATTTACCAACTCCTTACTGGGGAATCTGGATTATTCTCGCATAGAGGGTGAGGAGGTGCATCTGGCGGGCTGGGTAGCAGCACAGGATATTGTCTGTCATCTTACCAGTCAGGGAAAAGAGATTCCTTATAAGATGCAACGTAGATTCCGCAGGGATGCCCGGGAATTATTTCCTGAGCTGGAGGATGATGCACAGTTGGGATTCGATATTTCTTGCCCGGTAGGAGATTACCCTCAGCTTCAGCTAACGATTCAGTCAGGTGACAAGACGATGGAAGTGCAGGTATCCATGGAAGAAATTCGTGCTGGAGAAGAGCGATTTGTTAAGCAGAATATTTTCCAGAAGGGAATCCGCTATTACCGTAATAATGGTGTTAAGAAGACCATATCCAAGATTGCGTCCAAGCTGATGAAGCAATCAGAGGAAGATGATCATTATGATGTATTTCTTAAGAACCATCAGGTGACACCGGAGATGCTTCAGGCACAGAGAGAAGCGAACTTCGCTTATCAGCCTACCATAAGCATTGTGATCCCTTTGTACAATACACCGAAGCCTTTTCTTCAGGAATTAATCCAGTCAATTATGGAACAGACCTATCCTCGCTGGCAGCTATGCCTGGCAGATGGAAGTGAAACCAATCAGCTGGAGCAATGGGTGCGAGAATTTTCTCAGAATGATGAGAGGGTTTGCTATCGCTTACTGGGATATAATGATGGAATCTCCAAGAATACCAATGGAGCCATTGAGATGGCGACAGGAGATTTTATTGCTTTCTCGGACCATGATGATTTACTAACAATAGACGCATTATACTGGTGTGTATCAGCCTTAAATGAGGATGATACCATCGATTGTCTGTATTCAGATGAAGATAAGATTGATATGGATGGCGAGACGTTGTTTATGCCTCACTTTAAGACTGATTTTAATATTGACCTATTATGCAGCCATAATTATATTACCCACCTTTTTGTATGTCGTAAGACTATCGTAGATCAGGTGGGCAGACTGCGTTCCGAATATGATGGCTCCCAGGATCATGATATGATTTTCCGCTGTGTAGAGCAGTCCAGAAGAGTCTATCATATACCAAGGGTGCTATATCATTGGAGATGCCATAAGAATTCTACCGCCATGAATCCGGAAAGCAAGCTTTATTGTTATGAGAGCGGACGTAAGGCTGTGGAAGCCCATTTCCAGCGACTGGGGTTGCCTGTAACAGTTGAGAATGCGTCCAACTATGGCTATTATCGTACAATTTATCACTGGGCGGAACGTCCTCTGGTATCCATTATTATCCCCAATATGAATCATATGGAGGATTTAAAGAAATGCATTTCCAGTATTCAGGAGAAGTCCTCTTATTCTCATTATGAGATTATTGTTGTAGAGAATAACAGTACGCCAGGGGATGCAGTGTTTGATTATTATGATGAACTGAAGAAGCAAGACCATATTATGGTAGTAACTTACCAGGGAGAGTTTAATTATTCCAAAATCAATAATTTCGGGGTAGAACACGCTCAGGGTGAATATATTTTATTGTTGAATAATGATACAGAGCTGATTGCAGAAGACAGCATCAAGGAAATGTTGGACATCTGTATGAGAGATGACGTAGGAGCTGTAGGTGCCAGATTATATTTTGCAGATAACACAGTACAGCATGCAGGTGTGATATTAGGAGTGGGAGGTATCGCCAACCATGCCTTTCTTGGTATTGACCGGGGAGATGTTGGATATTTCTTCCGCAGCGTATGTGTACAGGATTTTATGGCAGTAACGGCAGCCTGTATGATGACAAAGCGAAGTGTGTTTGAAGAGGTCGGTGGTCTGACAGAGGATTTCGCAGTAGCATATAATGATGTTGACTATTGCCTGAAACTTGGAAATCTTGGTAAGCGAATTGTGTATACACCATTTTCCGAATGGTATCACTATGAATCCAAATCCAGAGGATATGAGGATACGCCAGCGAAGAAGCAGCGGCTGGAAGAGGAGTCCCGGTTATTTATGCAGAGATGGAGTGACGTAATGAAGAAGGAAGACCCTTATTACAGTCCCAATCTAAATCATGACCGTGCAGATTATGCTTATAATTTACAAGGCTAGATGTGTAACAATATTGTAGTAGATGATTAGTTGTTAGGAGGAACACAGATGAAGGGAATTATATTAGCAGGAGGTTCAGGAACCAGACTGTATCCATTAACGAAGGCTATCTCAAAGCAGATTATGTCGGTATATGACAAACCAATGATTTATTATCCATTATCCACCCTGATGCTGGCAGGTATTCGGGAAGTATTGATTATTTCTACCCCCAGAGACCTTCCGGTTTTTCAGGAGCTTTTGGAGGACGGAAGCCAGCTTGGGATGGATATTCAGTATGCAGTACAGGAAGCTCCCAATGGACTGGCAGAGGCTTTTATTATTGGTGCTGATTTTATTGGGGATGATGCAGTAGCTTTAGTGCTGGGAGATAATATTTTCTATGGCCAGAGCTTCTCTAAAGTGCTGAGGAGTGCAGCTGAAAGAACAGAGCAGGATGGTGGAGCCACTATCTTCGGTTATTATGTTAGAGACCCTAGAGAATATGGAGTGGTGGAATTTGATGAGACTGGTAAGGCAATCTCTATTGAAGAGAAGCCGGCCAATCCAAAGTCAAATTATGCGGTTCCAGGCTTGTATTTCTATGATAATCATGTGGTTCAGATTGCAAAGACCATTCAGCCCTCTGCCCGTGGAGAACTTGAGATTACTACCGTTAATAATGAGTATTTGAACCAGGGAAATCTCTATGTTGAGACTCTTGGCAGGGGATTTGCATGGTTGGATACAGGCAGTCATGATATGCTTCTTGCAGCTGCAGACTTTGTTTCTACATTTCAGAAGCGTCAGGGCTTATACATTTCCTGTATTGAGGAAATTGCATACAAGAGAGGATTTATCAACAAGGAGCAGCTGATTCAGCTGGCACAGCCATTATTGAAGACAGAATACGGCAAGTATCTGTTGGAGGTTGCACAGGGACTGTAATATTGGATAGTTAAATGGATTTGGATAGATTATATGAGAAAGAGAGAATAAAGATGGGTAAGATTAATGTAACAAAGGATTGCAATGGAATTTCAGGTCTGATGGTTATTGAGCCAACAGTGTTTGGAGATGACAGAGGATATTTTATGGAGACCTATAATTACAATGACTTTGCAGCTGCCGGTATTGACTGCAAGTTCGTACAGGATAACCAGTCTGCATCCAGGAAGGGTGTCCTTAGAGGATTGCATTTTCAGATTCATTATCCCCAGGATAAGCTTGTTCGCGTGGTCAATGGAGAGGTGTTTGATGTTGCGGTAGATTTACGTGATGGTTCGGATACCTTTGGCAAATGGTTCGGCGTTACCCTTACTGCAGAGAATAAGAAGCAGTTCTTTATTCCCAAGGGATTTGCTCATGGCTTTATTGTGTTGTCTGATTATGCAGAGTTCTGTTATAAGGTTACAGATTTTTACCATCCAAATGACGAAGGTGGATTAATGTGGAACGATAAGGACATTGCTGTACAGTGGCCTATGCCCAAGGGCATGACAGAAGCAGATTTGATTTTATCCGATAAGGATAAAGTGAACTGGAGCTACCAGGAGTATCTGCAGAAACGATAACTCCTGGATGTAATTCCAGGTGAACAGTTATATTAACAGGAGTAGAACACATGTCAAATAAAAAGAAAATTGCCGGAGTACTGCTATTACTTTTTATAGTACTAAGTAATATCTATATTTATCAATATCAGGAACCGGTGAATGAAAATATTTCACTGTCCATTACATTCGAGGCAGACCAGGCATTCTCTCCACAGGTGTATTATCTTACTTCGGAGCAGACCTATGAAGATGGAATCGTGCCTTCACAGGTGAAGTCTGCATCTTATACGCAGGTGGGACAAAGGGAGACATTATCCGTTAATCTTCCAGGGGATGTGACCTGCTTACGTATTGATTTTGGTGAGTTTGCCCAGAAGATTCATGTAACAGATCCACAGCTTCAATTTAATAATAAGGAAATCACATCGGTTTCCCTGGATTTTGCAGATGCCATGGACATGCAGATGATAGATGATATTAGCGGACAGAAAGCTTCCTGGGAGGTTCAGACTCAGGCAGGTGATCCATATATGGTTCTGGCCATTGATTCAGACCTGGTACGAAGCTACATTCAGGATAGCCTACAGCTTCCTAATATGGTGAAGCATATTATGATGTGTGTATTTTTTGACCTGGTTCTGTTCTTAACCTGGTTGAAATGGGATAAGCTTACAGATATTCCCAGAGATCTGCTGGCTAACAAGAGATTAATCTTCAATCTGGCAAAGAATGATTTTAAATCAAGATTTTCGGGCTCTTTTCTGGGGATTGTATGGGCATTTGTGAATCCTATTGTTACGGTACTGCTCTACTGGTTTGTATTCCAGAAGGCATTAAATGTTGGAACCCAATCTACCAAGGCGGGAATTACCGTTCCCTTTGTCTTATGGCTGATTGCCGGTCTTGTACCGTGGTTTTACTTCTCTGAAGCATGGAGCTCAGGAACAAATTCTCTGATTGAATACAGCTATCTGGTGAAGAAGGTGGTATTTAAGATTAGTGCACTGCCGGTGGTGAAGGTAGTGTCCAGTTTGTTTGTTCATTTATTCTTTGTAGGCTTTACCCTTGTTCTGTATACATGTTATCAATATTATCCCACACTCTATGCATTGCAGATATTATATTATTCTTTCTGTATGATTCTGTTTTGCCTGGGACTTACTTATGTTACGGCAGCAGTGGTGGTTTTCTTCCGGGATTTGTCCCAGATTATTGGCATCATGATGCAGGTACTTATGTGGATGACTCCGATTATGTGGAATATTGATGGAATGACCCTGCATCCGCTGATTGCAGGTATTCTTAAGCTAAACCCCATGTTCTACATAGTGAATGGTTACAGAGATGCATTGATTAACAAGGTGTGGTTCTGGGATAGATTAGATCTTACAGTATATTTCTGGATTGTAACATTAGCTTTGCTGGGGATTGGTACTACGGTGTTTAAGAAGCTGCAGGTACATTTTGCAGATGTACTGTAACAGGCAATTACAGGTTTTGCGATGGAAAGGTATAAGTAATGGAACAGCTGGATAAAGAATATGCAATTAGAGTAAAAGATGTCAGTAAGATGTATAAATTATATGAACGCAATCGGGATCGTTTTGTAGATGCCTTCAGTCTGTCGAAGAAGAAGCGATATAAGGAGCACTTTGCACTCAATCACCTAAGCTTTGATATTAAGAAGGGAGAGACCGTGGGAATTATCGGTACAAACGGTGCTGGTAAGTCCACGATTCTCAAGATTATTACTGGCGTGCTGAACCCCACCTTAGGTGAGGTAGTTATTGATGGGCGTATTTCAGCACTGTTGGAGCTGGGAGCAGGCTTCAATCCGGAGTATAACGGAATAGAGAATATCTATCTGAATAGTACCATGATGGGCTTTACTAAGGAAGAAGTAGATGCCAAGATGGACGATATTCTGGAATTTGCTGATATTGGAGAATTTGTTTATCAACCGGTGAAGACCTATTCCAGTGGTATGTTTGTGCGTCTGGCTTTTGCGGTAGCTATTAATATTGAACCGGAAATTCTGATTGTTGATGAAGCCTTGTCAGTAGGCGATGTCTTCTTTCAGGCAAAGTGTTATCAGAAATTCGAAGATTTTAAGCAGGAAGGTAAGACCATCCTTTTTGTCAGTCATGACCTGGGCAGTATCTCCAAGTATTGTGACAGAGTTGTTTTACTGAATAAAGGTCAGAAGTTGGATGAGGGAACTCCTAAGGATATGATTGACCTGTATAAGAAAATTCTTGCAGGACCAGGCAGACAGCAGGGAACAGAGATTAGCAAGAGTAGATCCTTTAGTGAGATTATGGAATCTGCAGATGGCTGGAAAAATTATTTCCAGATTAACCCGTCCTTAAATGAATATGGGGATGGTAAGGCTGAGATTATAGATTTTGCCATTGTAGATGAACAGCAGCAGATAACCAGTACAATCATTAAGGGAACCAGCTTTCAAATTAAGTCCAAGGTGCATTTCTTTGAGAATGTTGAGAAACCGATCTTTACATTTACCATTAAGACGGTGCGTGGCATTGATGTTACGGGAACAAATACTCTGATTGAACAAAAGGAAGTGGATATGGCCAAAGCCGGGGAGACTTATGTTATTACATTCCAGCAGGATATGAATCTGCAGGGAGGGGAATATCTGCTGTCTATTAGCTGTACCGGCTACGAGAAGGGTGTGCTGAAGGCACATCATCGATTATATGACCTTATCAGTATTTCCGTTATATCAGATAAGAACACGGTAGGCTTTTATGACATGAATTCAGTTGTATCAATTGATAAAGTGGAGGAGTAATGGAGACATACCAGGAGTTGGAGCAGAATTCTCACGTAAGATGTAATATTATTCATTGGATGGACATCCCCAGGAATGCCTATATCCTGGAGCTGGGGGAGCTGTGCCAGGCGATTACACAGTATTTGACACAATACACGGAGCATCTTACCAGTGTGAAAGAATGGGACGAAAGCCTGCAGAACATGCAGTATGATTATATTTTCCTATGGGGGCATCTTCCAGCTATGGAGCATATGACAGAGACGGAATGCCTGTCTCTTCTAATACATATGCTGCGACCTGGCGGCAAGCTTGTTCTTGCTGTGAATAATAAGTATGGCTTACGTTACTGGGCAGGATGCAAGGAAGAAGGGCAGGATTCCTTCTTTACGTCCTTAACCAGGGAAGATTCTATAGGGGTTAGTAAAACGCATCTGGAGCAGCTTCTGTCCCAGCAGTCTGGTGTTGCATATCGCTATTATTATCCTTATCCGGATTACAAATTTCCAAGCATTATCTATTCAGATGATTTTCTACCTCGTAAGGGTGAATTAGTGATTCACAATTATCCATATCACCAGGAACGCCTTCATCTATTCCAGGAGTCCAGGGTATATGATAATCTGATAGAGGATCAGATGTTTCCGTTGTTCGCCAATTCATTTCTTGTGCTCATAGAAGGAGAATAATCGTGGATTCAGTTATTTATACCAAGTTTTCCAATGAGAGAAGTGCACAATATAATATTCGGACAGATATCTGCCAGGATGCCCAGGGACTGAAATATGTACGTAAGACCTGGGATACTCCCGAGGCACAGTCTCATATTGCTAAAACCTATGACATGTATGAGAAGCTGGATTATCTTTACCGTGGAACCCGACTGTCGCCAAACAGGGTGCAGCAGGACGGACGTTATCTTCGATATGAATTTATCCAGGGAGAGTCCATGGAACATTATCTGGATGAACATAGGGATACAGAAGCTTTCTGGAATATGATTACGGACTATGTAGATGTAGTTCGACAGGTATACGGACAGGAAGATTTTATGGTATCCAAGGAGTTCCAGCAGATTTTTGGTACCAATCCTTTGCCGGCTGGACTGAAGGGGAGTCGTTATATTGATATTGATTTAATCTTCCCTAATTTAATCATGGATTCTGAGAAATGGCACGTGATTGATTACGAATGGACATTTCCTTTTATGATTCCTGTGAATTACGTGATTTATCGTGCCCTTTTCTTTTATAAGTACCGAAATGGAATGGATATGCTGTCCTATCCCTTAGATAAGCTGTATGATAAGTTGGGAATTACCCAGGAAGAAGTGCAGGCGTATCAGAGAATGGAAGCCTGCTTCCATCAAAGTGTTTTTGCATCCTGTCATACCTTAGGGGATTGGGTACAGGAATCAGGTGGACCTTCTATTACCATGGATTCTATACGACAGCTATTCTATTGTGATATTAATGTGTGGTATGATAGGAAGGAAGAGGATACACAGCAGGCAGATTACCATATTGGAACATATCTGAAACAGGGTAGTATGGAGTGCAGCATCCCGATTCCTATGGAGTGCAGCAAGGTGCATCTACAATGTGGAGGAACCTGTGGCACGATTATTGTGAAACAGCTGTATGGCTTGAGCCCTGCAGGTGAACAGATTTGTTTACAACCACAGTACAGTAACTGTGATTTTAGTGATGGAAGAGTGCTTTTGACCAAGACTTCTGTCATGGAGATTACCATTTCACTGGCTGATATAGATATATCCAGTCTCTTCATTCGATTAAATTGTGCAGCATCTAATGAGGAAAACCAGGAGGAAATGCTTTCAATGATTCATGGACTTCAGGATGAGATTCTTCATGGAACACAGGTGTATCGAGACGAGATAGAAGCAATGAAGAATTCTCGTAGTTGGAGGAGTACCCGTTGGATGAGACAACTGGGTGAGATTCTTCGAAAGAGATAGAGGCTGCTCCAAAATGAGTGGAGCATGACATAGGTTACGAAAGGAGAATGGTATGAGAAAACGGCAAAAGAGAGTCCTGGGCATCGCAATCGTATTAGCAATGCTGCTACAGCCTGTTGCCAGCTTCGCTATGGAGGGGGTAAACACACTGGATGCACACTACAATACAGGATTGCAGTGTCCAGCAGTCTATGAGCTTGGTACAGAGCAGGGGTATGACTATGACGAAGCACTGAATCAGTCATGGGATGTTTATACGAATAGTAAGAGCACAGCTGCAGATGCAGCCTATTGGAATCAGTTCACATCTAATTATTATAGAAGCCAGATGATAGGAACGGAACAGACCGTATATGATGAGATGTATCGTGTATGCATGACATATTTAACAACGCAGGTTGATATACAGCAGATAACACTATCAAGTGGTGAGGTGGTAGGAGCCTCTGATTTAATTCCTGTGAATGGATTAAGCCAGGAAGAGATATATAATGTATGGATTATCTTTTGCAATTCTAATCCACAGTTTTTCTTCCTAAGTAACAGTATGAGTATGGGTTCTGGATATATGTATGTTACTATATACCAGGATTTCGCCGCTGGCAGTGCCCGCAGTGCTGCGGCAGAGAAGGTTCGTTATCTGGTGGATGCCAATCTTGCAATTATTAATGCAGAAGGCAGTGATTTCGCCAAAGAGAAGAAGGCTCATGACTTGGTAATTAGCAAGATAAGCTATGGAGAAGGAAAGTATAACCAGAGCTCGGCCGGCTTCTTTCTGGATAATCAGACAGTTTGTGCAGGGTATGCAGAAGCCTATGAAATGTTGTGTAACGGTGCAGGAATCCCGACAATTACAGTTACCAGCGATACGCATGAGTGGAACAAGACATATCTGGATGGAGCATGGTATTTAGTGGATACTACATGGGATGATGGTCTGGGTGATACTCTAATTTATTATAATTATTTTAATATAAGTGATGCCAGTGCAACCTCTGGGCCAGATGCAGGTGCTCATACAGAAGAATCACTTTGGAGTGGCTTCAATGTACCACCAGCTAATAATACTTATAGTATTAGACCCGACCGGATACAGCAATTTACCACGCCGGCACTGCCGGTTGAAGCACCAGTAGATCCTAATCCTGGCACAGTGCCGCCAACAACACCAGTAGATCCTACACCGGTTCAGCCAACGGTGACAACCCAGGTGATGTATCGACTGTACAACCCTAATTCAGGAGAACATTTCTATACGGCTGATGCCAATGAGAAGGATCATCTTGCCTGGATTGGATGGAAGTATGAAGGAATCGGATGGAATGCTCCAGTTAATGGTAAGCCCGTGTATCGTATGTATAATCCCAATGCGGGAGATCATCACTATACCACAGATTCTTCAGAGAGAGATTCGCTGATATGGGTCGGCTGGAATTATGAAGGCATTGGCTGGTATTCATATGAGACGCCTCAGGTGCCGCTATACCGCCTGTATAATCCCAATGCTACAGGAGCAGGTTCTCATCACTACACAACAGATGCATCAGAGCGTGATAATCTGGCACGCATAGGCTGGAGAAATGAAGGGATTGGCTGGTATGGATGTCTGTAATAAGATATGAATAGTACCGGGAACACATGAACAGAACATGAAATAATCGTTGTATTTGATAAGGAGAACAATAGACAATGAAGATACGAACAACAGGACATTTATTACTGGCACTCAGTCTTATTCTGATGCTGCTGGGTAGCTATACAGGAGTGGTTCAGGCTGCGGATGAGGATCCGTTAGATGGTAGAGCAAATGGGTATGTGGACGAAGGATTCTATGACGACTCCTCGGATGAAATGCTTTATTCGAATGTTAAGGCAGCTGCAGGACAATCAGTTGTGCGTGGTATAGATGTATCTTATCATCAGGGAGCAATTAATTGGGAGAAAGCCAGAGCAGCAGGAGTTGATTTTGCCATGATTCGTGTAGGATATCGTGCTTCAGGAAGTGGAAGCCTTAATGAGGATAATAACTTCCGAACCTATCTACAGGGAGCTGCTAATGCAGGGATTCAGGTAGGAGTATACTTCTTCTCGCAGGCTATTACTGAGGCAGAAGCCGTGGAAGAGGCTAACTTCATTACCTCACGTATTGCTGGTTATAATATTCAGCTTCCGGTGACAATTGATTATGAATATACGGTCAACAGCAATGGGGAGAAAACAGGAAGACTCTACAATGCAAGGCTTTCTGCTTCTAAGGCAACCAGTATTGTACAAGCATTCTGTAGTACCACAGCAAGTAGGGGATATACTCCTATGGTATACGCAAATAAATCCATGCTGACCAGTGGCTTAAACGCCACAGCCATTGCAGACCAATACAAGGTATGGCTGGCACATTATACATCAGCGACTAATTATACAGGTGCATACGAGTTCTGGCAGTATACAGATAAGGGAGTGGGTGCGGACTATGGCTGTTCTTCTACCTACGTAGATTTGGATTACTGGTATTGTAATGGTCAGGCGATGTATCGAATGTATAATCCTAATTCCGGAGAACATTTCTATACAGCAGATGGTAATGAGCGAAATCATTTAATCAGCGTAGGATGGAATTACGAGGGCATTGGCTGGACAGCACCAATTTCTGGAGATCCAATATATCGCTTATATAACCCCAATGCGGGAGATCACCATTATACAATGAGCGTTGCGGAGAGAGATAATCTGGTAAGACTGGGATGGCGAGATGAAGGCATCAGCTGTTACTCTGATGTGAATCGCACGGTTCCTTTGTATCGTGCTTATAATCCCAATGCCAAGGCTGGCTCTCATAACTATACCGTCAGCAAAGCAGAGAATGATTCTCTATCCAGGATTGGTTGGAGCGATGAAGGTATCGCCTGGTATGGATTGAAATAACAGTAACTATGAATAAAGCTGGAAAGATAAAGGAAATGAATATAATTACGATAAGCAAGAAACTTGGCAGACATATATGGATAGCAGCAATGGCTATTTTGATTCTAGCTGGAGGACAGGCACTTACCTGCCATGCCCAGGAGAATTCATCATCTCAGGTGATTGATAGTAATGACCCACTGGCTCCTAGAGCAAACGGATATATTGATGATGGATTTTACGAAGAAACTACAGAAAATGATGCAGCGGTTCTTACCAATGAGAAGAAGAGCCGGGGAGGTGTATATCAGACACGCCTGGGAATGGATGTATCTTATTATCAGGGAGATATTAACTGGACACAGGCCAGAAATGCAGGAATTGAATTTGCAATTATCCGAGTAGGCTATCGTGGCTCCGAAAATGGTGTTCTTAATGAGGATTCCAAATACCAGGAAAATATCCAGGGGGCACTGAATGCCGGGATGAAGGTGGGCGTCTACATATTCTCCCAGGCTGTAAATGAGGCCGAGGCCATAGAAGAAGCGAATTATCTTATTAGTCGAGTATACAAATATAATATTACACTTCCCCTGGTAATTGATTATGAATATCGGGATGGCCCTTCTGGCAGGTTATATAATGCTCATTTATCCAGGGAAGCAGCAACATCAGCAGTGAATGCTTTCTGCCAAACGGTCAGCAACAAAGGCTATACGGCAATGGTGTATGCCAACAAGAACATGCTTACCAATCATTTAAACGCCAATAATATTGAAGACAAGTATCGTATCTGGCTGGCTCATTATACTTCAGCAACGAATTACACCGGTATCTATGATTTCTGGCAGTATACCAGCAAGGAATCAGGAGCAAGGTACGGATGCTCCTCTACATATCTGGATATGGATTACTGGTATGATGATGGAACCATTAATGGAATGGATTATGGTTCTGTATTTGATGCCTTATATTATGGTTTGAATAATCCAGATGTAGTGAATGCGGTAGGCTGGGACAGTGCAGCATTGCTGACACATTTCGTAGACAGTGGTATGGCAGAGGGACGTCAGGGCTGTGATCGGTTTAACGTATTCTCTTACTACAAGCAATACCCGGATTTGCGTCAGGCTTTTGGAGGAAATCTGAAAGCATATTATCTTCATTACATGAAGTCTGGAAGATTGGAGAATCGACAGGGGACGGGATGTACCCAGATGGTAGGTGCATCTACCGTATATAACGGAGTTGATTATTCTCCGGTATATGATTTCAACTATTATGTTGGACATTATAGTGATTTATACAACAGATATAGCTTGGATCCGGATGGAGCCCTGGCTCATTTCGTTAACTCAGGAATGAATGAGGCACGTCAGGCCAGAGACAGCTTTAATCCACAATCCTACAGAAATTGTTATCTGGATCTTAGAAGAGCATTCGGCGGTAATTGGTCACAATATTATCTCCATTACATTAACAGTGGTCGTTGGGAAGGAAGAACAGCGACAGGCTACGAAAATCAGGTGATTGGAATTGATGGCATTGCTATGTACCGGATGTACAATCCTAATTCAGGAGAACATTTCTATACTGCAAATGGCACAGAGAGAGACCAGCTGGCTAGAGTTGGCTGGAATTATGAGGGTGTTGGCTGGTATGCACCGGAATCGGGCAATCTGGTGTATCGGGTCTATAATCCCAATGCAGGAGATCATCATTATACAATGAGTGCGGATGAGAAGAATCATTTGGTTCGTTTGGGTTGGAGAGATGAAGGAGTTGCCTGCTATTCCGATGTGAACCAGGCTGTTCCACTATATCGGGCATACAATCCTAATGCAAGAGCAGGCTCTCACAACTACACCATGAGCGGCGGAGAGAATGCTTCATTATGTTCCGTCGGATGGAAAAATGAAGGAATTGCATGGTACGGAATTAATTAACATTACATTATATTGACAGGAAGAAAGTTGAAAATGAGAAAGAAACTAGCATTATTACTGGCATTATGTCTTAGCATACAGCTAACCGTAGGAACCATTCTTGTAGCAGAAGCACAGGAGAAAGATAATTCACAAAGTGATGCAGAAGTTCAGGAGATATCCAAAGAGGCTGACAATCTTGCAGATGCACTAGAGGATGCAACAGAGGTCTATACCAAAACGGTAGAATCTAATTATGCCAGGAGTGGGGTGCTTACGGTTGTATTGGACCCAGGGCATGATAACACTCATCAGGGAGCCAATCATAATAATGTGAAGGAAGCAGATTTGAATCTGAGGATAGCACAATATTGTAAGGCTGAGCTGGAACAGTATTCAGGTGTTGTGGTATATCTTACCAGAGATTCCCAGGACTGTCCTTATCCAGGAACAAGCTCTGTTGATGATAATCATAACAGAACAGCAATGGCAGGAAATGTGGGTGCTGATATCTATGTTAGTATTCATTGTAATTCTGTTGGAAGAACAGGAAATCATGGAGCAGAGGTATATTATCCCAATGAAAACTACAATCCGGGAACTTCCACTATTGGAAAGGGTGTATCCGGGGCAATCTTAAATTTTCTTACATCCCTGGGAATATATAATGGAGGCCTACATATCCGCAACACAGAAGATGGTTCCAGGTACCCCGATGGTTCTTATTCGGATTATTATGGTGTTATTCGCACCTCCAAGCTTCAGGGAATTCCGGGAATTATTGTAGAGCATGCGTATGTCAGCAGTGCCAGTGACGTCAATCAGTTTCTGAACTCAGATGATAAGCTGAAAAGGCTCGGAATTGCTGATGCCAACGGAATCGCACAATATTATGGATTGTTGAGAGGTAATCAATATTATTTCGATGCAAAGTATTACTATGACAGGTATCCTGATCTGCAGCAGGCAATCGGATACAACCCTGAGAAGCTCTTAGAACATTTTCAGAGCAATGGAATGGCAGAGGGACGGCAGGGATGTGCATCCTTTAACGTATATTCCTACAAGAATAGATATGCCGATTTAAGGAACATGTATGGCAATAATCTTCCTAAGTATTATCAGCACTATCTCCAGTACGGACTGAGAGAGGGGCGAGTGGGAACAGGATATGAAAATACAATAGTGGATGAGCCTGTGGCACCAGAAGGTCAGGCATATATGTTTCGTTTGTATAATCCCAACTCAGGAGAGCATTTCTACACGGCAAGTGCAGATGAGAAATATCATTTAATTACGGTGGGATGGAGTTATGAAGGAATTGGTTGGACAGCTCCTCAGACAGGCTATCCAGTATATCGTATATATAATCCTAATGCAGGAGACCATCACTATACGATGGATTATCATGAGAAGGAAACGCTTGTGTGGTGTGGATGGAAGGATGAAGGCATAGCCTTCTACTCTGATGTGAATCAGACGATTCCACTTTATCGGGCATATAATCCCAACGCAAAAGCAGGAGCACATAATTACACAGTGGATTATGAGGAAAATAGTCATATCTGCAGCTTGGGCTGGAGAGGTGAAGGAGTTGCGTGGTATGGTGTTAACTAGAAGGGCTGGAAAAAGAATATGATTTTTAAGCTTATAATCATCTTAATACTGTGTCTGATTGGTGTACTGGCATTTGGTCTGTTCTGGACGGATAGTACGAATGCTAATCATTCCATAAGTGGACTACTGGTCAGTGGTATTGTTACAGGCTTGGCCTTGATGCAGGTGCTATCAATACCGGCTATTTATCTGCGTATCAGCTTGTCACATTTTGCGATTGCAAGTATGGGCTTGATGCTTATTTTGACTGCAATCCTTCTTGCCAAAAAGGGTAAACAATTGTGGAAGCTGCTGCTGGAACGAATCCAAACTGTGAAGTGGGAGCCCTTATTGGTAATCTTACTGCTGCTTATTGCAATCCAGATGTTTATGTTTATATTTGCAGGACATATAGATGATGATGATGCATATTATGTAGCAACTGCAACCACAGCAGTTACAACAGATACCATGTATCAGTTTGATCCATATACAGGAGATTTGCTGGCAGCATTTCCGGCAAGATACGTATTGTCACCATTCCCAATCGTATACGCTGTTCTCAGTTATTTTACAGGGGTATCTGCAACAGTCCTGGCACACACAGTCATGCCTGTAGTGTGGTTGGTTTTTGCGTATTGTATTTATGAAGTCATTGCTGCAAACCTTTATGGCAGTGCTGTGTCCAAGCGAAGATACCTGCTTATCTTTCTCTCAATCATTAATATTTTCTCGGCAGGTGCAAAGCATCTGCAGGGTACTATGCTTCTGAATCGTATCTGGCAGGGTAAAGCGATTCTGGCTACTTGCCTGCTTCCTTTATGTTTTGCAACGATTATGTGGTTGCATGGAACCAACTACTCTCGGAAAACATACCTGTGGATTATTGTGCTTATGCTGGCTTGCTGTTATGCTTCTTCCATGGGGATTGCTTTAGGAGCGGTAGCAGTGGGAATTTATGCTCTTTCGGAATTAATTATTACCAGACAGGGAAGACAGTTCCTGTTAACCATGTGTTGCTGTATACCCAATGTGATTTATGCAGTCATCTATATTATTATCAGATAGTTAGGAGTTTTCTATGATTTCAATTCTTCAACAGGCATACACATCATATATAGATTTTATTGGGGATAAATATTATTGGGGAATATTTATCCTTTGTGTTATATGCTTGCTTTTCGTATGTAAGAAGCAATATCATCGTCGCTATACTTTTTTTTCTATTCTATTATACATAGTAGTTTATGCATTTCCTGTCAGTGCTAAATTTCTGATGGATTATGGCATGGGACGAGAAGTTTATTGGAGAATGTTTTGGATTATTCCCATTCCGATGATCATGGCATGGAGTATTACAGAGTTATTATTTCATCTTAAAGGGAAGAGAAGACTTCTACTGGTGACAGTGATATCTCTTATTCTGGTAATCACTGGAACCTGTGTCTATGCTAATGGTAATTATGAATCCTTCCAAAATTACTATAAGGTACCAGACAAGGTGATTAATGTATGTAATATTATAAATGATGATGCAAATACAAATCAGATTACTTATAAAAGAGCAGCTTGTATGAATGAGCTGGTGCCTTATGTGAGACAGTATGATGCCACAATTCAATTATCCTATGGAAGAAATGCACTGCGTCATGAACCACTTTCTGTTACAGCACAAAACCTGTTTGATAGTATTAATACTGAAAATAAGGATTGGACCTTAATTGCAGAGAACTTAAGAGCGGATCGTTGCAATTATTTTGTCTGTTACGAAGATGATGCGGTTGCTGGTCAGCTTTCAGAGTTGGGATTTGCTTTGATTGGAAACACGGACGGATATAATATCTTTCGAGATACGTACTATACCATAACCCAGTATTCCAGCACATCGGGGAGTCAGTCTCTTATTTACACAGTTGAAGATGCTTCGGGACGTTTTATGATTATTGATGGTGGTTGGGAGAGTGATGCTCAGCAGCTCCGACAGATTATTGAAGCTCATGATAACAAAGTAGATGCCTGGGTAATTACCCATCCTCATCAGGATCACGTGGGAGCCTTTAACGTACTCATGGGCGAAAGTGATACTCCAATCCGTGTGGGGCATATCTATGCCTCCGATTTTGATGATAGCAATTACCATAAGGAAGCTCAAGAATGGGATAATATTGAGAATTATGATAAGTTTCTCAATGTTACCAAAAATATGGAGAATGTTACATTTCTGAAAAAAGGAGATGAGCTGCAGGTTATTGGCCTTAAGATGGAGGTGTACAGTTCCTATTCCAATAAGATTGGCGTGGAAGCTGTTAGTGCAGCGAATGACGGTTCATTAATGTTTAAGCTTTCTGCATCTACTCAAAGTATACTGTTTTGTGGAGATGTGGGCAGTCAGATGGCACCAAAGATTCTAGAGGAATGGAAGGACCAGCTGTCTGCAGATTATATTCAGATGGGGCATCATGGCAACGGAGGACTTACGGAAGAGTTTTATCGTAATGTGCATCCCACAATTGCATTTTTTGATGCACCAGAGTGGCTGATGTATCCAGCAGAAGGAACATCCTATACAACACCTGAGAATCGTGAAATTATGGAGAGTATGGGTGCACAGATTCTATGGTATTCCACAACTCCAAATAGAGTGGAATTACGATAGCAATTTGTGCTTTCTGCATAATAAAAAGATTCTACTATAATTTATATTGTTAGGGGGCTAAGAGGAAATGTCATATTTTATACCAGCGTTATTTATAACTGCATGGACTATCATTACAGCAGGTATCTTTCGACATCGTTTTGAAGAGGCTGTACCAGTTTCAGTGATGTCTATGACGGTTGTCGTGTATATTCTTACATATATCTTCGATTTTAATATTGCAGTTGGTATTATGGCTTGTATTATATTACTGGGAATCATCTGCCTGATATTGAAGATTCAAAAGGGTAGGTGGGAGAACTGGAAGCAGGATCTTTTTACCCCTGGCCTTGCGATACTATTGCTGCTTATGGCATTCCTTCTTTGGATTAATAGGAATCGAGGAGTTATGCTTTGGGACGAGACCTCTCATTGGGCAATGATGGTGAAAGAAACCCTTCGAACAGGTGATTTCTATTGTACCAATGCCTCTACGCTGCTGGCTCATAAGGATTATCCACCAATGATATGTATGTTTGAATCACTGTATTGCAGATTGTCTGGGGGATATCAAGAAGGATATGTATATACAGCACTACAACTGTTGGAACTGTCATTTTTCTTCCCTTTCCTATCAATTACTAGATCAGACAGAACTAAGCCGGTAGGCACATTGCGTAGATATACAGGACTTGGCGTTGTCCTTATTATGATGATTTTTGGTGTTGTATTCTGTGGAATTCCTGCCAACTTTTTTTATGCATCCTTGTATGAAGATGTGGTTTTGGCATTGGAGTTTTGCTACGGCTCATTAATCATTTATCGATTAACTCAAGAGACCGTGCTCTTAAGTACCAAAGAGGATAGCATGAAAAAAAGTGCCAGAACGACCAGAGTTTATCTGGTTACAAATCTGACACTTGTCTTTGCATTCTTGCTAATGACGAAGCAAATGGGAATTATTTTCTTCGCATTGCTGATTTTATACTATGTTGCAAGTCAACTGTGTAACAAAATTAGAATGAGAGAGTTGGCTATACTTGTAACGGCTCCGGTATTACTATATATCACCTGGAAAATTCGAATTCAGCAATATGGACTGGCAAACCAGGCACAGTTTCAAATTTCTGATTTAAGAATAACTGATTTATTAGGGATTATTTTTGGCAAAAGCGGAGAACAGTGGCAGATACAAGCTGCCCATAATTACCTCCAAGCCTTATGGAACGTGGAACTGCATCACTATGGAATTCCATGTTCTTATCTTCTGCTAGTTGTGGCCTTTCTAATTCTATTTGCAGTTGTATCTCTTTTATTATATAAGCTACACATTCAAGCCAGACTTCTACTTCCTACAGGAATTCTTGGATTGGGAGCTATTGGATATGGAGCCATTATGCTGATGATGTATACCTTTAGCTTTGGACCAGAGGAGGGACCGGTACTGGCATCCTTTGACCGCTATATGAATACATATATTTTTATTATGTGGATGTCCTTCCTATTGCTAATGACGTATATCTTCGTAATGCATTTCTCGGACCGGGGCATCTTCGTTCTGGGGGTTCTCATGGCACTTGGATTGCTGTTCTATATTGTAGTACAGAAGCAATGGGATCGAATTACAGCACCTGCCACATATCAGTCTATGAATGATGTATATCAGGAAAATGCTGCATATCTGGAGACGAATACCCCAGATGATGCTCGCATTCTTTTCATAGATACATCTTTAGATGAATATCATTTCCGCTATCAATGCTATGCTCTTAGATACTTAACAACACCTCGAATCTATCAGCCTCAGGATTGGAGAAGCCGTATGGAGCGTGCATCTATAGCAGAAATGAAACAGGAACTGACACAATGGGATTATGTATATTTTATCCATGTGGATGAGAGTTGGACTGATTCCTATGGAAGCTTATTCAATCAAGATATACATAATGGATTATTGTATCAGTTACCTTAGTTAATTCCATACCAGGCGATACCTTCATTATTCCAGCCTAGGCGGCATAAGTGATCATTTTCACCCCGGTCCGTTGTGTAGTTGTGAGACCCTGCTTGAGCGTTAGGATTATATGCACGGAAGAGAGGTACAGCTTGGTTGGGGTCTGAATAGAAACCAATACCTTCATATCGCCATTCGGCCATTACCAGTGAATACATTTCTACAGCATTCATAGTATAGTGATGATCTCCGGCATTTGGATTATAAACACGATAAACAGGGTTGCCGGAAACGGGTGCATACCAACCAACGCCCTCGTAATTCCAACCTACATTAGCCAGGTGATCTCTTTCACCGCTGGTTGTATACAAATTATTATTGATGATTGGATTTTGCCGGGAGATGGTGTGATTTTTATTTTTTTATTAAATAGGAGTTGCATTGCAGGTTAGCGTATAATATAATGAAAATAATCAAGGAGGTAGTTATTATGGAGAGACAAGACGGATAATTGAGATAACAATTTTCAATGTAAATGCAAGGGAACAATGGCATCAAATGTGTCATTGTTCTTTTTTGATTTTGACACTCTTTGTCACATTGTACCGATGTTTTGCTGGAATAGAGAGAATGTTTCCTATGCTTTATTTTTACAGCTTCATTTGCTATAATAAGGCAGATAAAATAAAATACATACAATGATTAAAGTAACGATAGATTGTTAAAGGAGAATAAGCAGAATGGACAAGATAGCAGTGTTAATTCCTTGCTACAATGAAAGCGAAACCATTGCGAAGGTAGTAAGGGATTTTCAGAAGGCACTTCCAGAAGCAGTGATATATGTATATGATAACAATTCTTCTGATGGAACTGCAGAGATTGCCCAGAAGGCTGGTGCAGTGGTGCGTTATGAATACCAGCAGGGGAAGGGAAATGTAATCCGTCGTATGTTCCGGGATGTGGATGCACAATGTTATATTATGACAGATGGAGATGATACATACCCGGCAGAATTTGCACCGGAGATGGTGGATAAGGTCCTGTCCCGTAACGTAGATATGGTGGTGGGTGACCGCCTGTCTTCTACTTATTTTGAAGAGAACAAGAGACCTTTTCATAATTTCGGTAACTCGCTGGTTCGAAAGTCCATCAATTCCTTGTTTAAAACAGATATTAAGGATATTATGACCGGCTACAGAGCTTTCAGTTATCAGTTCGTTAAGACCTTCCCGGTACTTTCCAAGGGATTTGAAATCGAGACGGAAATGAGTATTCATGCAGCAGATAAGAATATGTTTGTTGAAAATGTAATTATAGAGTACAGAGACCGGCCGGAAGGCAGTGAATCTAAGCTGAATACATACTCTGATGGTATGAAGGTGCTGATGACTATTGCAAGATTATTCCGTACCTACAAGCCCATGGCTTTCTTTGGGCTATTGGCAGCAGTATTAACCATTCTTGGTATTGGTTTTATGATTCCGGTGCTGCATGCATATTTCATGACAGGTGAGGTGTTAAGATTCCCTACCTTAATTGTATGTGGATTTGTATTATTAACGGCGATTCTGTCCTTATTTGCAGGTCTGATTCTCCAGACCATTACCTGGAAGAATCGGCAGGATTTTGAGATGGAGCTTCATCGCGTAGGCCGGGAGATAAAATAGATAGAAAAATCTGGCGATGCTAGGTTTCTTCTGCTATAATGTTCCTGTTGTTATTGTTAATCAAATATTGAAAGGACAGGGCATACTACAATGGAAAAAATCAAGAGCTTCACAATAAATCATGATGTGCTAACGCCTGGATTCTACATTTCTCGTGTAGACAAGAATGTAGCCACTTATGATTTAAGGACACGCAGACCTAATATGGGCGATTATATGAGTAACGCAACCATGCATTCCGTAGAGCACATGTTTGCTACCTTGATTCGTAATTCCAGGATTGCAGATCAGGTTCTTTACTTTGGACCAATGGGATGCCAGACGGGATTCTATCTTCTGGTGAGGGATATCAGACCAGTTGAGGTATTTGAAGAGACAAAGCAGGTATTAAGGCAAATTATTCAGCATGAAGGTCCAGTATATGGTGCATCTGCAAAAGAATGTGGTCATTATGAGAATTTGGATATGGAATTGGCAAGAGAAGAATGTCGTACTTACCTGGAAGTATTAGAAGCACAGACAGATATGGATTTTGATTATCCGCAGTAAACAATATACAAGAGAAGGTACAGACTAAAATCCTACAGTACGTAGGATTTTTTGTCGGAAAAGGAGATTATTATGAAAATTGGCGTTATTGGTGCAATGCAAAAAGAAGTGGACAATCTAAAGACACAGATTGAAAATCCCCACTCGGAGGTAATCAGCGGTGTTACCTTTGTATCAGGCATGGTGAAAGGCGTAGAAATGGTGGCAGCAGTCAGCGGCGTAGGTAAAGTATTTGCAGCCATCTGTACAGAAGCTATGATTCTTACCTATCACGTAGATATGATTATAAATATTGGTGTTGCCGGAACACTATGCTCACAGCTGGGTGTCATGGATGTTGCGGTGGCAGATCGTGTGGTACAGCATGATATGAACACCTCTGCATTAGGAGATCCGGTAGGCTTGTTGTCGGGAATTAATGAAGTGTATCTGGAAGCAGATGAGAAGATGAACCGGGTTCTGTGTCAGTGCCTGGAAGACAGACATATGAAGTATCTGGTGGGAACCATTGCTACCGGAGATTTATTTCTTCACAAGCAGCAGACCAAGGAACAGCTTCATGAGAACTTTGGTGCAATTGCCGGAGAAATGGAGGGGGGAAGCATTGGTCATGTATGTTTCGTAAACAAAGTTCCTTTTGCAATTTTACGCAGCATCTCGGATGGAGAAGGTGGTGCCATGGATTACATGACATTTGCCAATAAGGCTGCCCAGATTGGTATTGAAATCGTGGTCGATTTTATCGGTAGAATGGGTAGTGTTTTATAGCATTTTTTGTCGACAACCCCCACCTTTTTCCCTTATTTCCGCCCTTTGCCATTGCAACCAATTTACTCAATGACTATAATATGATTTGTTATAGATTTTTAGAAGAACATGGGAGGACGTTATGGGTGGAATTTATGGATTCGTATCGCCGCAAGGGAAGTTTTTTCCCTGTGAGAAGAATGGACACATGAAGCTGGTGGATGAGATTATTGAGACCCAGAAGCTGGAAGGACATGCCAAGACGCCGGAGCTGCTGCTGGCGAAGAATCGTTATATGACAGTGAACCAGTGTATGGTGGGAATTGATTATGTGGGAGATGATTTTCGAGATTACAAGCATCTGTCATCACAGCAGGTGGAGTGGATTGAAGAGCATCTAGACGAGCTTAGTGCAATGCAGCGAAGGTCAGTGAACATGGAGCTGATGTTTTAAGTCGGTAGCTGCGTTCATGGACACCCTGTGAGAAAAGTGCTACAATACCTCCATGAAACTATTTGAGAAATATATGAAGTGTGCAGTGCAGCCTTCATATACAATGAGGTTATATAGGTAATTGCGAAACGAGTTCGCAATTTTGATTTAAAACAAGGAAGAATTGCT
>CAZYYO010000026.1:0-32270 GCA_964650965.1 uncultured Lachnospiraceae bacterium
GAAACTATGCGATTTTCACATAGTCTCAGACCTTGAAAATACTGAATTCTAGGGATTTAGCTCTAAGCCACTCTAGGCCTACTCAAACTCAATCGTTCCCGGTGGCTTACTGGTCAAATCATAAAATACTCGATTGACCCCTCTCACCTCGTTAATAATTCGAGACATCACTGTCTGCAACACCTCAAATGGAATCTCCGCACTTTCTGCGGTCATAAAATCAATGGTATTGACTGCTCGCAGGGCAACGGCGTAATCGTAGGTTCTCTCATCTCCCATAACACCAACGGAACGCATATTGGTCAGGGCTGCAAAGTACTGACCGATGGTCTTATCTAAGCCTGCTTTTGCGATTTCTTCACGGTAAATAAAATCTGCTTCCTGAACGATTTTAACTTTCTCTTCTGTTACTTCACCGATGATTCTGATTCCCAGTCCTGGACCTGGGAATGGCTGACGGAATACTAAGTATTCCGGAATGCCAAGCTCCAGACCTGCTTTACGAACTTCGTCTTTGAACAGGTCACGAAGCGGCTCGATGATTTCTTTGAAATCAACACAGTCAGGTAAGCCTCCCACATTGTGGTGTGACTTGATAACTGCAGATTCACCGCCTAATCCACTTTCCACTACGTCTGGATAGATGGTTCCCTGTACCAGATAATCAACCGTTCCAATCTTTTTTGCTTCTTCCTCGAAGACACGGATAAATTCTTCTCCAATAATCTTTCGTTTTGCTTCCGGCTCGGATACACCGGCTAATTTGCTATAATAACGCTCCTGCGCATTTACACGAATGAAGTTCAAGTCATATGGTCCGTTCGGTCCAAATACCGCCTCAACTTCATCTCCTTCATCCTTACGAAGAAGGCCATGATCTACGAATACGCAGGTAAGTTGCTTACCAATTGCCTTGGATAACAAGACTGCTGCCACAGAAGAGTCTACTCCACCGGACAGTGCACATAACACCTTGCCATCTCCAACCTTTTGACGAATTGCCTGAATGGAATTTTCAACAAATGAATCCATTCTCCAGGTTCCTTTGCAACCGCAGATGCCTCGTACAAAGTTATGAAGCATCTTGGTTCCTTCTATGGTGTGAAGCACCTCTGGGTGGAACTGAATTGCATATAGATTGTGCTCCTTATCCTCTGCTGCTGCCACTGGACAATCTGCAGTATGGGCAACAATCTGAAATCCCGGTGCCACCTGGGAAATATAATCAAAGTGGCTCATCCAGCATACCGTAGTAGCAGGTACCTGAGCAAATAGTGGAGAGGTCTGTTCTACCATAACTTCTGTCTTACCATATTCTCTGACTGGTGCCTTCTCTACCTTGCCTCCTAGAACATGCATCATTAGCTGTGCACCATAGCACAAGCCAAGCACTGGAATTCCTAGCTCAAATAACTCCTTTGTGTAAGTAGGAGAATCTGCCTCATAGCAGCTATTGGGTCCACCGGTGAGAATAATTCCCTTGGGGTTCATTTCCTTAATTTTCTCAATGTCTGTTCGGTAAGAATATATTTCGCAGTACACATTGCACTCTCTGACACGTCTTGCAACCAACTGGTTATACTGACCGCCAAAGTCAATGACAATTACCTTTTCCTGGTTCATTCCATCTAACCTCCTGTTAATTTTTACGATTTTTGGGATACGGCTTATAGTAAGTCCCAGCCAAAACAACGCTTATCATAAATAAAACGGTAACTATTTTCTTGAAAATGTTCCTCTTTCCCATATTCTATATGGACATAGATAACATCCTTATTATAAAGAAGCTTCCTGGGGTTGGCAAGCATTTTCCTCTTGGTTTTTTCTATATTTCACGTTTCTTCTTCATTTTTATTTCCAATTGTCCGATAATTATCACAAAGCCTGTTATGCATCTTGGGCAAAATATTCTGGAATGTGCCTCTCGCTTCCTAGAAAGGAGTCAATCATGAGTTTTAGTGTAAATGCAAATATGTATCTGCGCAACTGCTATGCCACTACCAATCGCAGTTTGTGTGTAAAATCCAACCGAAAAGATTTTTCTGATGGAACCCTGTCGTTTGCAGATGCCAGTGCTCTGAAGCGTTCCATCCACAATCTTCAGAATTTTAACTATTCCTCTACCTCTTCCGATGACAACAAGGAAAATGTGAAATTAACCTACAATCTAAAATCCTTTATTGATTCCTATAATTACACCCTTGACTCCGGGAAGAAGAGTTCTCAAGAAGATATTACCTCCGCTGTAAAAAATCTGAAACGCACATCAAGTAAATTCAGCAAAGAGTTGAAACGACTTGGGATTTCCTTTGACAAGGATGGTTATATGTCTATTTCCAGTTCTGCTACGAAAAACATTAAACCTGGCACCTATGAGGAAATGTTCGGCGAGGGCTCTGATTACCTGAAGGAATTAAATCGATATTCCAGCCGAATCACCAGCAGGGTAGATGTTCGACTATAAAAAGAAGGATATGGTATCATCAAATGACTGATTGACACCATATCCTTTTTTCATATGTTCAAAGGATACTTTATGTATTTAATTTACATAACTGATTGTTTCTAACAATTCTCTAACAGCATTCCTCTACAGCTTCATACCATCTTTTGCTACCAATTCGCCTTCAACCTTTTCGTCAAATTCGTAATCTTTGCCAGGTAATACCGCATTGAGCAGAATACCAAGAATTGCTGCAATTGCTAAGGAAGTTAATGTAATGGATGTTCCAGCAATGGTAAAGGTCAGTCCATCGGAAAATCCCAAACCGCTAACCAGGATAACTGCTGCAATAATCAGGTTTCTGGATTTGGTGAAATCCACCTTGTTTTCTACCACATTTCTTACACCAATGGCTGAAATCATTCCGTATAAGATGAAGCTGACACCGCCAATGATTGCAGTAGGCATGGAGCCAATAAGCTCGGCCACCTTAGGTGAAAAGCTTAAGATAATTGCATATACTGCTGCAAGACGAATTACTTTGGGATCATGTACCCGGCTTAATTCCAATACGCCTGTATTCTCACCGTATGTTGTATTGGCAGGTCCACCAATCATTCCGGAAAATGCAGTAGCAAGACCATCACCAATTAAGGTTCTGTGAAGACCTGGATCTTCAATGTAATTCTCTCCAACCGTAGCAGAAATTGCTGACATATCGCCGATATGCTCCATCATAGTAGCTAATGCAATCGGTGCCATAACCAGAATTGCAGTAATGTCGAATTTGCACCACTGAAATGGCTGAAGCTGAACCCAGTGTGCTGAAGCTACTGAGGTAAATTCTAAGATTGCACTTCCGTCTGTATTGGTCATGCCTGCTCCATTAAATATCAATGCGGCTGCATAAGATATCACAACACCCATAAGAATTGGGATAATCTTAAACATTCCCTTGCCCCAGATATTGAAGATAACGATAACTGCAAACGCAATAATTGCCAGCAGCCAGTTAGAGCTTGCATTGGTTACCGCAGATGGTGCCAATGATAATCCGATACAGATAATAATTGGTCCTGTTACTACCGGAGGAAGGAATCTCATAACCTTCTTCACGCCAACCAGCTTAATAATAAATGCAAGGACAAAATACAGCAGTCCAGCAACCACAATACCGCCACATGCGTATGGAAGCTTTTCTCCCATGGTCATATCTGCATAGATACCAGTATCTAAACTTGCAATCATTGCAAATCCACCCAGGAAGGCAAAAGAAGAGCCTAAAAAAGCAGGCACTTTATTCTTGGAAATCAGGTGGAAAATAAGAGTTCCTACACCTGCACAGAATAAGGTAACCTGTACGTTAAGTCCTTCGCCTTCGAAGTAATTATTAACTAAGATTGGTACTAAAATAGTTGCACCGAACATTGCAAACATATGCTGCAAACCTAAGAGTAACATTTTGGGCACACCAAGTGTCCTGGCATCACGAATTGTTTCTTTGTTATTCATAATTCACCGTTCCTTTCTTTTTTCCCTTTCAAAAGTATAGCGATTTTTATCCTATTTAGCAACATTTTTCTACTGTTTGCTTTCGTTCTTATACAAATGGAAGTTCTCATTGACTTATGGTGCCGATTATTCTAAAATTTTAGGAAGAATGTAAGTAGGATAGATACGGAAAATGTCCTGCACAATCGACGAAAATATTCCACAGGAGGAAAACAATGGAAAACGTAAAAATTATGGATCATCCACTGATCCAGCATAAGATCTCTATGTTAAGAGATAAGAAAACAGGTACAAATGAATTCCGTACCTTAGTAGAAGAAATTGCAATGTTAATGGGGTTTGAAGCTTTAAGAGATCTTCCCACAGAGGACGTTACAATTGAGACACCAATTGAAACCTGTCAGTCTCCAATGATTGCCGGCAAGAAACTGGCTGTTGTTCCAATTCTTCGTGCAGGACTTGGTATGGTTGGCGGTATCTTAAATCTGGTTCCTACTGCAAAGGTAGGACATATCGGTCTTTACCGTGACCCAGAAACCCACGAGCCTCACGAATATTACTGCAAGCTGCCTGAACCAATCGATCAGAGATGTATTCTTGTTGTTGATCCTATGCTGGCAACCGGTGGTTCCGGTGCAGAAGCCATTGACTTCATTAAACAGCACGGTGGCAAGAATATTAAATTCATGTGCATTATCGCTGCACCAGAAGGTTTAAAGAGATTACATGAAGCACACCCTGACATTCAGATTTATGTTGGTCATCTAGACCGAGAGCTGAACAAGGACGCCTATATTTGCCCAGGCCTGGGAGATGCTGGAGATAGAATCTTCGGAACCAAATAATAAAAGAATAGACAGAAAGATACGATATTATGACAAATCAGCAAGAGACAAATAATAATATTATATTCATTGGTATGCCTGGTGTTGGCAAAAGCACCATTGGAGTTATCCTGGCAAAAGTATTAAACTATTCCTTTATTGATTCCGACCTGGTAATTCAAAAAGAAATGGGAAGGCGGCTTAAGGATATCATTTCCCAGGAAGGTCTGGAAGGCTTTAATGCCATTGAAAACCGTATCAACAGCCAGATTAATGCTGAGAAAAGCATTATTGCTACTGGTGGCAGTGCTGTATATGGTTCGGATGCCATGAAGCATTTTCAAGACATTGGGCAAATTATTTACCTTCGCATCAGCTACCAAAATGTGAAGAAACGTCTGGGGAATCTAGACGAACGTGGTGTGGTACATAAGCCAGGGCAGACACTGCGTGACTTATTTCTGGAACGCACGGTGTTATATGAGCAATATGCTGATTTGATTATCGATGTGGACCACAAAAACATTGAGACTATTATTGATGAAATCGTATCCAAAATAAAGTAATACAAAAAAGGACAATCGGTTTCCTGCATCTAAAATGCAAGGAATCGGTTGTCCTTTTTATATGATTTCCTTTACTTACGAACCACGGCTGCGTTTTCTCCCATTTCAGCCACTGCCTGATCCAGGGCTGGAATAATATAAGCGTTAGCCCACCTCTTTTGTCCCATCTGGTTCAGATGAATCTGATCCTTTACAAATAATTCCTGTGCAAAAGCTCCATCTGCATAGGTCATATCCTGAGAATCCACATAGGTCATATAGGGCGTCTCCTGACACATTTCCTTCAGCTGTCGATTCACCTCTAAGGTCAAATCCAGATACTGCTTTCTGCCCGGTAGCAGAAGACCTGCCATTACCAGAAACTGTGCCTGTGGCAATTTCTCATGAAACATCTGAAACATCTCTTTCTTGCGCTTCATGCAAAAATCTATTTTCTCCTGATCACTGCCGGAAACATTTACATAATCATTAGAGCCTGTCTGAAATACTACAATGAATGGATGAAAAGGATACAGCAGCAGATTGGCATATTTGATTAAGGCTGCATCATCACTTCCACCAAATCCATGATTCACTATCTTATATTGCGGAATATCTTCTTCCATAGTCTTCCACAGAGTAAAATTGCTCGCTCCATAGAATAGAATCTGTCCCTGACATAGCTTTGGATCATCCTTCTTTGCCAGTCTATCCACTGCCAGCTTCTTCCATGGTCCGAAATAATTTACTCCCATAGACCATAGCATATAAATGACATATGCTGCGATTAATACCACCACAATACCTGCTATAATAATTCCTTTGTTCATAATATCTGTTCCTCCAATAGCCTTTTTACTATTTAAATCACATTTTTTTCTCTTAGTTGCTGAATTTCCTTCGGTTCCATATGAAGCCACTGTCCATATATTTCATCATTATCCTGCCCTAAAGTAGGAGCCGGACAAGTAATGTGAGGCATGGTATCCATCATTTTAATCGGATCTCCATTTGCTACCATTTCTCCAATAACCGGGTGCTGCACCTTCACAAACATTTCACGATCCTTTGCAATATGTTCATCTTCTAGTATCTGACTGCAATCATAAATCGGTCCTGCAGGGATACCATTCTCCAGCAACAAGTTGGTGATTTCTTCCACAGTATAGTCTTTTGCCCAATTTTCCACAATAGCCTTTAGATCCAGCTCATGTTTCACTCGCTGCTGATTATTGCAGAAGCGTTGTTCCTGCTCTAACTGTGGTAATTTCATAATATCCACCGAAAACTTGTGAAACAACTTATCATTTCCACAGGCAATAATTACCAAACCATCCCTGGCATGATAGGAATTGTATGGTGCAATCGCTGCATATGCATTTCCATTTCTCTCATATAGCTTTCCTGATTCCATATATCGAATATATGCATTTTCCAGACTATTCACCACACAATCCACCAGGGCTACATCCACCTTTTGTCCATGTCCAATAATATTTCTTGCATTTACCGCTGCCAGAATTCCTATGGCGGTATTCAATCCTGCCAGAATATCTCCCATTGCATTTCCTGCCCTGGTTGGATCACTCCCCTTATCTCCGGTTAGGCTCATCAAGCCTCCCATTGCCTGTGCCAGAATATCATACCCTGGTCGATTGGAATATCTCCCATAGGAGCCAAAGCCAGATGTAGCTGCATAAATCAGTTGGTCATTCACCTCCCGCAATCTGTCATACCCAAGTCCTAGACGTTCCATAACTCCAGGACGATAGTTCTCAATTAAGATATCTGCCTGCTTTACCAATTCCAGCAGTATTCTCTTTCCCTCCTCTTCCTTCAAATTCAGAGTAATGCCCTTCTTGCTTCGGTTCAGATTGGCATAATAAATACTCTCTCCATTACGAAAGGGTCCATAGGATCTTGCATCATCCCCCCGTCCCGGGACTTCTATTTTAATTACGGTAGCTCCCATATCCCCTAATATTGATGCCGTATAAGGTCCGGCTACAACTCTTGTAAGATCTAATACCACAAGATTAGATAATGCCCCTGTTTCACTCATTGCTTATCTCCTTGTATTCCTCATCACTTACCTGTATTTTCATTCTCATAAACGCAGATGCCATGGATTTCCCCAGACTGTCTAACCGCAGAGAATGTGTTGCCCCACCTCCTAGTGCATGCTTCATTAGATAATTAAATCCGTCCAGACTGGGCACATCATATCGGGTAATCTCCCCTTGCACCATATCTTTAAAATGTTTTCTTACTTTCTCAACGGTTACTTCTCTGGCAATAATCTGGTAATACTGGGGCTTTCTTGCAAAAATACACACGTTACTGGTATCTCCTTTGTCTCCGGAACGCCCATGTGCAATCTGATTTAAATATATTTCTACCACTATTTTCTCCTCTCCTATCTTACCCTTAGAATATGGGGTTCAAGCTTCACCGCATCTCTTGGAATCAATGTAGGCCATAATCCAATAACTTCTTGCACCCTTGCCCTTCCACCAAAAAAGCTTGCTCCTGGAGGACCATTTAACTGTAGTGGAGAGACTTCCGGTACGATCTTATATGCCTCCTCCTTGGTGCGAGTACGAATTGCGATACGAAGTACCACCTCATTCAAATCCTTTAGCTTCTCTGGATCTATCTCAGCCACCTGAAGGTGAAGGGCATTTAGTCCGATATAATCCACTCGAATTTCTTCTGCCTGCAATCCTTTTCTCTTCATTTTCTTCATGAGAATTTCTGCAGCATATTGTGCCTTCTCATAGGCATCTGGCCATGCATAGCTTAACATTACCGCAACCTTATATCCTGCATGATATCCCATGGACAGCTTCAACATTTCCGGGTGTCTTTTTCCCTTAACATTACCTACCTGCACGCGATTATCTCCAACCTGTTTCAACGTTGCCTGACTGATATCTACCGTAACATCTGGCGTAATATAATTGGCTGGATCATGTACCTCATATAAAAATTGTTCCTTACAGGACTGTTCACAAATAATTCCTCCACAGTCAGGTGCCTTTGTAATAACAAAATCATCCTGGGATACTTCTGCAATGGGAAATCCCAGTTGATCCATATCCGGAACATTTCTCCAGTCATATTCATAATTTCCGCCGGCTCCCTGACCACCGCATTCCAGAAGATGTCCTGCCATAATTCCTCTGGCAAGATTGTCCCAGTCATCTTCTGCGATTCCCAGTTCATGCATAATAGGAGCAAGAAATAATGCAGAATCTGTACTACGACCTGTAATCACCATATCTGCTCCCTGTTTTAAACACTGAAGCGTTGGTTCATGCCCAAAATACACATTGGCATTATAGATTTTGTCTTTAATCTCATTAAAATCACCGGTATCATCCATATTGTCGAAGGTGATACCTTCCCGAACCATTTCTGGTATCTGTGCCGAAATTTCATCCCCTGTTACATAGCCAATCTTCATGCCGTGAAGTCCCTGTCCCACAGCTAATTTCTCCAGTTCCTGTACCAGTCCTTCAATATTCATTCCACCAGCATTTGTAAGAATTTTAATTTTCTTATCATATGCCTCTTGGCCGCACGCCTCCATCATATCCAGAAAGTCCCTGGCATATCCCATCTTAGGGTTCTTAATTTTCTGTCTAGCCATAATTGACAGTGTCAGCTCTGCCAAATAATCGCAAGCCATATAATTTATATTACTGTGCTTAACCATATGGATTGCTGCATCATTACTGTCTCCCCAGAAGCCCTGTCCACCTCCGATGATTACTTTGTCCATCTTGTTTCCTCTTTTCTCTGCTGATTCATTTATCATGATGGAATGATTATAGAATGTTTCTGATTACAAAGAAATGAAAAAAGAAAAAAGTTCCAGAAATCTGGAACTTTTCAAAATGAATTATTGTATTTTAGCATATAGAGAAGCAAGAGACATATCTAACTCTCCAGCTATTTTTTTCTTCGCCTCCACAGAATCACCATATATTAAAATCATATCCAGAATTTCTTTCTTTTCAAATTCTGCAACACGTTCCTTCAAGGTTTTCCCCAGGGATTTTTTTTGTTCCTTGGATTGTTCCATCGTAGTTATAATTGAGATGGTTCCTTTTAATTCATCCTCTTCAATAAGAGGATAAATATTTGCAAAGTAGCTTCGGAAGCCATCGTTCTTATATATTCCTTCGATTGCCTGTCTACTGTTTAACACCTTGGGAACCAACGAATTCACCCGAATGTCTTGCAGCTTTTTTCCATATGCTTCCTCTCTTGTGATTTTCATAAAATCAAGATATGCGTCATTCATGTAGCTTACCCGGCCTAAGCGATCACATATGACTATTCCTTGTTGAAGGGATTGGAGAATTGATATCATTTTCATCGATTGTATCCTTCCTGAAGTACACTTTGTCCTCTTATGATTTATCTGTATGTAGATATTTCTCTCTGGTAGCCATACCACCACGGATATGTCGTTCCTGCTTATTAATATTTAACACCTTTCTTGCTTCATTTGCAAGCTGACGGTTTACCTGAGGCAGACGTTCTGCCACATCCTTATGTACGGTAGACTTGCTAATTCCAAACGCCTTCGCTGCCTGCCTTACGGTAGCATTATGTTCTACAATGTAATTCCCTATTTCCAAGGCTCTTTCTTCGATATAACCCTTCAAAATAATTCCCCTGCAATACTTGTTTTTACATTGTATGCAGGGGAACTGGAGGTTATTCATTACTGAAAGCTATTGGTGGCCAGCCGGTCCACCAGCTGGGTCATCTGCTCTTTAGCAGTAACCTTCTTGCCTTCTTCCATAATCTTCATACGTTCTTCTCTGGACAGGTTGGAATAGTTCTTCATTGCCGCCTGATTCATTCCCAGCTGAAATGCCAGTCCCTCTGGCATCTCTAGATCCATCTCCTTCATGGTATGCATTCCATCGGTAGGATCTGCCTTCACCTTTTCATTTTCTGTGATTACCTGAATATTCTTTTCTCTGATACGATCTGACTCTGCACTCATATACATTTCCCTCCTTTGAGCTTTCGTAATTTATCCATAGGATATGGAAAATGTACATTTTTATTCTTTATTGTTCTCTTAAAATTCCGTCAGAATCAAGCACTGCATTTACAGAAATAGACTGGAGGAATTGATAAATGCGATTCTTCTCATCACTAGTTGTGGCCTCCGTTGTAACATAATTCTTCTGAACCGCCGGAATCACCTGAACCTCCACCTGCTCTGCGGTGCCGGAGGAAGTATCATCCTTTCCATAAATGTGCACCTTAAGAAGCATGGTATCTAGGGTCTTCTCATTAAACCAGAAGTTGCCCAGACTGTAGATAATTGGCTTTCCTTTATAATACTCCATCCCCTGCAGGAAGTGGGTATGTGCTCCAATAACAATATCGGCTCCTGCATCAATATACGCCTTCGCTCCTGTGGTCTCTGCTTCTTCTAATTCATAGCTGTATTCCGTTCCCCAATGGGGAAGGGCGATAACATAATCTGCATTGGCAGCAGCCTCCTGTATCTCCTGGAGAAACAGGGTATTATCATAGCATCGAAGAATCCCTGGGCTGCTTTCTGTAGCCTCTGGTGTCATACGGTTTTTCTCCGCCCTGGAGGCTGCTACATAAGCGATGGTTTTCCCATCTGCCTTTAGATAGACTGGCGACATTGCCTGGGTTAGGTTTCTTCCGGCGCCTACATAAGGTATGTGTGCCTCCTCTAAAGTAGTAAATGTATCAAGTAATGCAGCTTCTCCGTAATCGTATACATGATTATTTGCCAGTCCAACAATATCAACGCCAAGCTGCTTTAGAATCTGCACCCTGTCTGGATTTGCCCGGAAGGTATAGGCCTTCCCGCTCATAGGGGTCCCTCTGCTGCTATAGGTAAATTCATTATTGATCCACATCAAATCCATCGCTGTCATCTGATCTATTATGTTTTGGGAAATGCAATGACTGATATTCTCTCCCTGCTCCTTATAATATGCCATGGTAGACCAGTTTTCATCAAAATTAACATCTCCGGCAAAGCCCAATGTAATATCATAGGATGTGTCTGCCTCCTTGGTTGCATTCCCATCCGTCTGCTGCTGGGAGGTGGGCTTGTTCTGTGATGAATCATCGTCTGCATTTCCGGCTCCACAGCCAGTGACTATACTTAACACAAGTATTAGAATACACGCTATACTTGCTAATCTGTATTTCTTTTTATCTTTTCTACCCATAAGCTTTCTAATCCTCCCGCAAATTGATAATATTTGACCTTTCTCACATTATAACCCTTTTTCCTATGAAACCATAGATTTCTGAATAACAGATTTCATTCTGCTTACAACCTAATGAAAATATGATACATGGAAAAAGTATCCAAACGTAAAACAGGCAGTGGAGCTAATCCACTGCCTGCATAACTTATTCTGTTTATTTCTTCTTGGAGAACTTAATCTTAATTGCCTGCTTTGCTGCATAAGGAAGAATGTATTTCAGCTTATCCTCACTCTTTCTCATGTTGGTACATTCCGGTCTGTCTCGGAATAAGTGAATTGCATCGAATTCGCACTTGTTGGTACATACACCACATCCTACACAACGGTTTGCATCAACAATGGTAGCTCCACAGCCTAAGCAACGAGCTGTCTCAGCCTTCACCTGCTCCTCGGTAAATGGAAGAGATGCATCTCTAAAGGATTTCTTATCTACAGAAGCATCTGTGGTAGGAATCTGACGACTGGAATTATCGTAATTCTCTAATAACAAATCTTCCTTATTCAGTTCAACGAACTGACGACGATTTCTTCCAATGGTTAATGTGCTGTGTGGCTGTACAAATCTATGGATTGAAATAGCACCCTCTTTACCTGCTGCAATTGCATCAATGGCAAATTTAGGTCCGGTATACACATCTCCACCAACGAAGATATCTGGCTCTGCTGTCTGATAGGTTACTGCATCAGCAACGGCACCATTTCCACGTCCAAGCTCTACCTTGCTTCCCTTCAGCAGATCTCCCCATACAATGGCCTGACCTACAGAGAAGAATACATGCTTACATTCAATTGTCCTTAACTCGTTCTCGTCATACTGGGGATTGAATCTTCCATCAGCATCCTTTACAGAAGTACATTTCTTAAGAACCAGTCCCTTAACAGTACCATTCTCATCTACTAATACTTCCTTTGGGCCCCAGCCTGGATTTACTACAATGCCTTCTGATTCTGCTTCTTCAATCTCTTCATCAGAAGCTGGCATAATATCTCTGGTCTCAAGACAGAACATATTAACAGCAGTTCCTTCGCTGGCACATCTCTTGGAATCTCTTGCAACATCAATAGCAACATTTCCTCCACCGATAACTACAACATCTCCCTGGATATCGTATTTCTCAGTAGCATTTACTTCTTTCAGAAGGTCAACGGCACTTGCACATCCCTTGGCTGTATCATTAGGGATTCCTGGAAGTCTTCCACCCTGGCAGCCAATGGCTACATAGAATGCTTTATATCCCTGTCCACGAAGTTCATCTAAGGTAATGTCCTTACCAACCTCAACACCTGTCTTAATTTCAACGCCCATAGCCTTAATTACATCAACCTCGGCCTGAACAACATCCTTCTCTAGCTTAAAGCTTGGAATACCATATACCAGCATTCCTCCAACCTTCTCATTCTTCTCGAAAATGGTTGGTTTATAGCCTTTTTCAGCTAAGTAGAATGCACAGCTAAGACCTGCTGGACCACCACCAATGATGGCAATCTTCTCTTCAAAATATCCCTTGGTTGCAGGAACAACCTTCTTAGGAATATATCGTGTTTCTGCCTTCAAATCCTGCTCTGCAATAAATTTCTTAACCTGATCGATTGCAACTGCTTCGTCAATGGTTCCACGAGTACATGCATCCTCACAACGACGGTTACATACACGTCCGCATACAGCTGGAAGTGGATTTTCCTTCTTAATCAGTGCCAGTGCATCCTGATATCTTCCCTGTGCTGCCATCTTCAAATATCCCTGAACTGCAATATGTGCAGGACATGCTGTCTTACAAGGAGCCGTTCCTGTCTCATGACAGTTAATGCGGTTTTTATCCCTGTAATTTTCTTCCCACATTGCTTCGCTCCACTTTTGCTCGGAAGGAAGTACCTGTTTAGGATATGTAACCTCTGAGCCATCCTTCTTGCACAGCTTCTGTCCAAGCTTTAAGGCTCCCGCTGGGCAATGCTCTACGCATCGACCACAGGCCACACAGTTGTCCTTATCAACGTGAGCTACATATGCGGAACGTGACAGGTTTGGTGTATTAAATAACTGGGATGTACGAAGTGCATAGCACACATTTACATTACAGTTACAAATTGCAAAAATCTTATCTTCACCATCAATATTAGTGGTCTGATGTACAAAGCCATTATCCTCTGCCTGCTTGAAGATTGCCATCGCTTCTTCACGGGTAATATAGCGTCCACCCTTGTGTGTCTCCACAACGTAATCAGCCATATCTCCCATAGCAATACACCAATCTACCGGATCATCCGCACAGCCTTCATCAAAGGTCTTACGTGACTGACGACAGGAGCATGGACTTGCTGCATATTTGCCATCATACTTATCCATCCAATAGGATATCTTCTCTAAGGATACTGCGGTATTTGCAGATTCAATTGCCTTTTCCACTGGAATAACATGCATTCCAATTCCTGCACCACCTGGTGGTACCATTGGTACTACCTTTCCTAATGGAATACGACTCATATTTTCAAAAAATCGTCCCATTTCCGGGTGTTCTTCCAGAACTCGTGTATTCATATTGGTGAATTCCGCACTTCCTGGAACAAACATTGGAACAACCCACTGCTTCTCATGCTGTGGATTCTCCCAGTTATATTCAATTACGCCTACTTCAGACATATCCGCTAAAAGCTTCTCCAGCTTCTCTTTGTCTAGTCCTGTTGCCTTCTGAATCTGTTCAAAGGTCTTAGGCTTTCTTTTTCCCATCTTCAAAGCAACCTCTGCCATCTCATCGGTGCAGATTGGTGCTAATCCCCAATACTCTGGTGATTCTGCGGTAATTTTCTCTTTCCCCAGAACTACCGGAATTCGATCTGTAATCATTTTACCAAGTTTTACGATTGGCTCTCTTAATGGCTCATCGGTACTCTTGTAAAAGGATCCTTCATTCTTAATATTTGCCATTGATATCTCCCTTCATTAATGCCCTCTCAGGCAAAACATGGGTCTGCTCTATGGAGTAAACCCAAACTTATTTCTCACCTGTGTATAAAATACTATGAATTCGGGTTTTTGTCAATAATTTCGCGTATATCCGCCATGAAATCTTCCAGTACAACTCACAAATCCCTTCCCATTCTCCCAAAGCTTCCGCCCCATATCCAACCTGGCATCCCTGGAGCAGCTGTATTTTAAAACTTGCAGTAACCGGAATTTGTATTCTATCTCTCTCTGGTGGTAGCTCAATTGACAGATTTGGCTAAAGTTTGAAGATGGATTTTTGTCTTATTCGTCATGTACGGGCACGGTTTGACAGTTTCTCAGGGTTGTCCGTCTGGCACAGACCCCTATTTCCTACTCCGCATTTCTCTAAGGGGGTGCCCTTACGAAACCCTTATTACAGGCCGCTCTTCCAAACTCGCACGATACACAGAGCAAGCTTGCAGTATCCTGTGCTCGAACAGTGGAAGAGCGGCCTGAGGTTTCGACGGACACCCCCTAAGAGAAATTCCGGAGCGTAAATAAGGGGTCTGTGCCAGACGGACAACCCTGAGAAACTGTCAAACCTTGGACGAACAGGGCGAGTTCATAAGACAAAAATCCAGCGAAAAACTGTCCAAATCTGTCATTTGAGCTACCACCAGAGAGAGATAGAATACAAATTCCCCTACACTACCTATTCTTTAAAATACAGCTGCTCCAGGGATGCCAGGTTGGATATGGATGCTATGTTTCCGGAATGGGAAGGGCTTTGTGGTTTGTACTAGAAGATTTCATGGTGGACATAGGCGGCTACCGGTCCAATGTAGTCTTCTTTTGCGGCCAAGGTGGAGTAAATAATTCGATTTTCGTTGTAGCGTTCATCATAGGACTTGCATCGCTCAATTAAGAGCTGGCGAATCTGGGCGTCCTTGAAGAGCCGTCCGCATAGGACTACGCGATTTGGTGCTAAGATGGTCATGGAATTTACAATGGTTCTGGCAAACAGGTCAATGGCTTCATCATATACGTCGCTCTCTCCCTTGGACTTGGCCTGAAGGTATGCTCCGGCAAATCCATCCTGGCAAAAGGGCTTAAGTTCATTCATCGCCTGATAGGACACCTTGGTTTCCAGACATCCATGGCGACCACAGCTGCACAGCTTTCCATTTCTTTCTACAATGAAATGTCCCAGCTCTGCTGCTTTCCCCCTGCGGCCCTCATATACCTTATTATCAATTACAATGGTGCTTCCAACACCAGGTCCCCATTTAATCACCAATAGATTGTCATACTGCTTGCCTAAACCATACATCAGCTCCGCCATGGCAAAGGCATTTACGTTATTCTCAATGATTGCTGGTAATCCCAGGGCTTTGGAAAGGATGGGACACACCATCACTTCCTGCTTCCAGATTCCATATGCCTGTACACTGCTGCCCTTTTCCTGGTCTACGATTCCTGTAATTGCAACAGAGATGCCTTGTATTTTCCTTTTCCAGCCAGGGTGCTCTTCCATCATCTTCTGGCAACTGGTAATGATTGCCTCCAGCAGAACCATGGGATCGCCCGGTTGCGTATTCACGCTGCCTTTCCCGGGTTCAGATGAAGTCTCACAGACCCCGGTTCTGGTATTTAAGGTTTGAAGCTCCTTAATATCCCCTCGCATATTACACAATGCCACCGTGGTACGTTCCTGTTCAATATTAATGGCAAAGAGATAGGTCCAGTCGTAGTTAATATCCAGATATACTTTTCTTCGACCTGCTCCGGCACCTTTTTCTGTGGCACCGGTCTCAAAAAGCATCCCCTGGGATATAAATTCTGTACAAATCTGTGTAACGGCTGCAGGGGTTAGTCCTGTGGCACCTGCAATGTCCTTTCTGGATACTGGTCCCACTTCACAGATATAATTTAAAATAGAGGAACGATTCTGTTTTTTTACCTGCCCCATATTCATTCCAGCATGCTTCATATTAGTTCTCTCCTCGTTTCGCTAAATACTGCTTCACAGCTGTCTAAATATGAAATATCTCCATATTCAGCATATGTGCCAATGCAGTAAGCTCTGATATCTTATCTCCATATATTACCACAAAATGAGGCTCCCAGCCTTCTTTTACACTTTTCGAAATAATTTCAGATGCATCGTCCTTCATTTTTACAACCACAGAGGTCCCATTAAACTGCTTTGGTTTATCTAATGCCTCTCCAGGAGCAATAAAGAATCGGAAGCTTCCATCTGCCTTTCTTCCTATGCGAAATACCGTAACTGCTTCACAGGGCTTACAGCCAAAGTCTAAGGTTGGTCCAATCTTACGATTACAGTGAACATCCACCTGTGCTCCCCTGTCCTGTCTTGCCAGGGAGCAGGCCGCTGTTCCGCAATGCCAGAAGGTAATGGTATTCTCCTGTTCATCCATAGAGACCGGGTCCCCAAAGAAGGTAGGTACTCCTGTAAGCTCCATACCCAGATACATAGACAATGCTCCGTAGGTATCTGCTTCGCAGCTAGCAGCTACTCCCAGATCATTTAGCATGGCCAGCACTGCACATACCGGTGTTCCAAAGGCTGTGAAGAAATCTGGCCAGCAGCGGGAGGCCAGGGCTTTAATATTTTGACTTGTAACATATTCCTTGTATGCTTTATATAGACGGGCAAAATCAAATCGATTTTTTGCAGGCGTATTTTCCAGCCCACACATCCGCTGGGATGCATCTGCTACATAGGCTTCCACCTCTTCCTGGGTATAGGACTTGGCAACATCTATCAACTCCCGTACCTCTATAGACTTTAAGGTTACCCCAAAGTTCTGTAACATTTCCGTATCTAACGCCCTTCCAAATCCAAAGCCCTCTGGGGTATGACCTACCGCTGCCAAGGTAAGGTGCTTCATCTCATAACGCAGTCTTGCAGCCTCAATGGTAGCTGCTATCTGGTGTTTTACTGCCTCCTCCTGAGGTGCTCCAAACACATATTCAAATTCTTCCTGACGAAAGCTGCGAATTGCATTAGCTGCAGAATAGGCTCCGGTAAGGGAATTCAAGCGAAGCCGTCCTCCATCAATGACTGGCTCTCTTAAGGTCCACAGTAGCAGTGGACAATCAAACCGCTTTAAAACTTCACTGGCATAGGCTGCGTTTGCAAATGTAATATTTTGCAGCACAATCAAGTCTGGATGAATGGTATCCAAAAATGTATCCAGCAAATCAAGTGACAGCAGCATTTCCTCCGGCACTGCCACGCCGTCCGACAGGCCTTTTAACAGCTCTACTGATTTATCAAATTCTTTTTTCGCACTCACTAATTCAAATGTAGGTACTCCAATGGGTATATATGCTACCTGGAATTCTGACATAATATTTCCTTCTTTCTATTAACAATCTGTAATAACAAATGGGGTAGTTCATAGATGTGCTTAACATCCTTATTTTATTAACAGGGTAACTCCAGAAATCAGCAGCAGCACATAGGTAAGTACCATGAAAAAGTGCTGGCTCATTCTTTTATATAGCTTTCCCCCAAGATACATCCCTATCAGCAGAAATGGAATGGCAAACAGCTGGGTTTTCATTAAGGCTGCATTCCACAATCCTGCCCGAATATCATCCACTAGAATCATGGAATTTAACACAATCCACACCGTACTAATTGTGGCACGAAAGGATGCCTTGTCCTTCATTCGCCTGGTAAGATATCCTATCAAAAGCGGTCCGCCTGAGACAAAGATTCCATGGACGATACCAGCGGCGGCAAGAAGACATACATTTCCCACCACAGCATAGGCTGACTGTATTCCAGATAGGGCACTGGAAGTGCCAGCACCTTCTGCTGCCACTGCCGCCTTGGTCTCAGATTTCTTCCAGTTCACCAGCTTTCGATTCCCTGCAAAGACATAGATTCCAGACAACAGCCCCAGTACATTTAACACCGGCTTAGCCGTATCATACCCCACCAGCATCAAGCTGGGAGGCATAGCAAGAATGGTTCCAGCGAAGCCTGTGATTCCCTGAATAATATTAGATAGCAGGATGACAATATAAAAGAGTAATTCCTTCATAAATTATGCCTTCTGGTCACGAACCACCTTCACAGTAGCACAGAAATCCTCTCTGCCTAAGCCTGCTGCCATGGCGTCACTGTATACACGAACCGCATTTGCCTCTCCTGGCATAGACAGCTGACATTCCTTTGCCAGATTCATGCAGATATTTACGTCCTTGTTCATATTTTCCACAGAAAATGCCGTGGTATAATCTTCTTTTGCAATAGCCTCCTTCTTAGAATCCAAATAGAAGTTCTGTCCTCCACCATAGGAAATTGCCTGGGCAAATTTCATAATATCAATTCCATTGGCTGCTGCAAGTGCAGACGTCTCATTTACACCATTTTGAATCTGGGATACTAGGGCATTATGACAGATTTTCATAACCAGTCCCTTGCCATTATCTCCCATACGCACTACATTTTCGCCCATATACAGTAAGATTGGACGCATCTTCTCATAGACAGTTTCCTCTCCACCTACGTAGATGCCCAGCTTACCGGCAATGGCTGCCGGCTTACTCTTAACTACTGGTGCATCTATAAACTGTGCTCCTGTAGCCTTTACCATCTGGGATATCTCAACGGATACGGATGGGTCGATGGTACTCATGTCAATACAGGTCTTGTCTGCATTTAGCACTGGTAGAATCTCTTGATAGACACTTCTGGAATGCTCTGACTTGGGAACCATGGAAATAATAACGTCTGCCTGCTGTGCCACTTCCTTGGAGCTTGTACATGCAACTGCTCCAACCGCTGCAAGCTGAGCTACTTTTTCCTCTACAAAATCAAATACATATACCTGATCATCATGTTTTTTTACAATATTTTCACACATGGACTCCCCCATGATACCTAACCCGATAAAACCAATCTTCATTGTATGCTCTTCCTTTCTCTCACTACCAAACATTATTCTGTCACCGTATTGTCCCAGGCTTCCTGGAAGGTTCCAATTCCCTGGGTGGTATAAGCATGCTTCATGCTATCCTGATATACACCAAGACCGGCTGTTACGATATCTGCACCTGCTACTGCACAATCTGTCATTTGCTTTGGAGTACGAACTGCTGCACAGATAATTTCCGTTTTGCCATAGAATCCATAATTCTTATAAATGTTTACAATCTGCTGAATGTATTCTCTGCAGTCCTCGCCATTTGCTTCCTTCCATCCGATAAAGGGAGATACAAACTTGGAGCCATTCTTGGCTGGCAGTAATGCCTGTGCTGCTGAGAAAATTAAAGTTACGTTGGTACGAATGCCCGTTTGTTCTAAGCGTCTTGCAGCAATTACCCCCTGCTCTGTAGCTGGAATTTTAATAACGAAGTTGGTGCAGATTGCAGAAATCTTCCGGGCTTCTTCCACCATCATATCTGCATCATCTAAATGAGGATTGATTTCCACGGAAATAGGGAACTTCTCATATCCCTCAAGTCCTTCCTCTTTCACCCAGGCAGCCATATCGGTAATGGCTGTCATAAAGGGCTTGCCGCTTAACATAATATGTTTTGGATTGGTGGTTACACCATCAATTCCAAAGGTGTTGTAAGCATATTTGATTTCGTCCATTTTTGCACTGTCTAAAAAATATTTCATGATTCTTTTCCTCCTGACAATCTGTCATTTTCTTGTTGATTGTAATTTATGTGTTATTTACTTATTTCTAAGTTTTAAAGCATTGTCCTTATTCCACAGCTTATTATATGCAAATCCGGTAACCTTCTCGCATACTGCAATTTCCTCTGGAGTTGCCTGGGAAGTATCTTCTCCCTTTCTTCTTGCAATCTCCTTTCGTACAATCTCAAATTCCGGTTTATTTAATGGGAACATTTTGGCAAATATTAAGGTCAGCACCATTAAAATAACTGGGGTGATTACATATACCAGAGCGATTCCCTGCTGGGTTGCTCCACTTTGTCTGCCTCCGGCAGCTGCAATAACCTCATCATAGCCAACCAGAGAAAGCTCTAATCCAATCATAGCTGAGATACATCCTGCTGCAATTTTTCTTACAAAGGTTGCCATTCCGGAACAGGTTCCCGGCCGGTTCATGGATGTAATCAGCTCATCCACATCTGGCATATCTGCTAACATAGCGTAAATACTGGTGGAAGAGCCTGCCATACCTAGTCCGATGATAAAGGACAAAACTAAAATAATGGCAAAATTTACTCCCTCATAGGAGAAGAACAGCATGGCAATGGTAGCTATAATTCGAATAGGAAATCCCACCATAATTGGGAACTTCTTAGATGTTTTCGCCATTATTGGAGAGAAGAGAATGGTTCCTACGAACTGTGCCAGCAAAATCACTGCCATCAAATAGGTAAATCTTCCACCGCCATAGGCATTTAAAACATCATCCACATAATATACTGCCAGTCCAGTTACAATATCAGCAGCTCCCTGTCCACACAAAAAGATACCTATAAAAATCCGGAAGGTTCTGCTCTTATATACGGTAAAGGACTGGGCAAAGCTTTCCTTAAAGCTGATTTTTACTACAGGACGTTCCTTCTCCCAGGTTCCAAAAAAGGTTATCAGAATGACAAAAAAGAATACCACGCCAAAAATCCATGCCACTGTAAAATAGCCTGCCGGATTGGTATTATCCTTAATAACAATCGTAGGTATTAAGCCTGCAAGAATCGCTCCAAAGGTGGAGAAAATCATTCTTGTTCCAGAGAATTTACTACGAATTGTGTAGTCATCCACCATATCCGGAAGCAATCCATTGTATGGCACCATAACAATGGTAAAGCCCGTGGAGAACAGCATGTACATTAGGACATAAAACAGATATTGTCCCATGGTGGATTCACTGCGAAATCCAATCCACATAAGTACAAAGGTTACCGCGGATATAATACTTCCAATTAGAATATACAGTCGCTTAGAGCCAAACCTGGACTTGGTGCGATCTACAATATTTCCCATCAGCGGATCTGTAACTGCATCCCACACCTTACCAATCAGTGGGATGGTACCTGCCAATGCCGGAGACATTCCCAGAGACTTAGTTAGAAAGACGGTGAAAAAGGTTCCGATGATTACGAAGGCTCCTCCTCCGTAAATATCTGCAAATCCATATGCAGCTTTCGCCCACATACTGTTTTCCCGATTTTTATTTTGATTCATTGTAAAACCCCCATTTTCTATTTCCTATTTGATTTCTCTACATTTCCCCCAGCTGCATCAACAGCTGATAATATGCACTGTCTTTTCTCACAAACACCGGTGGCTCACCCATGGGAGCCTCCATCCATACCTGCTTCTGTGCATATTCCTTCCCTGTAAAAACATGAATCCAGGTATCCTTGGGCAGATAACACGCTCGACCTTGTGCCCCTTCTTCCAGTACTGGTGCCACCAGAACATCTCTTCCCAGAAGATATTCTGTCATTTCCTCATATGCCTCCGATTCATCATAATGATAAAACAGGGGACGCATCACCGGTGTTCCCAGCTTTTGCTGCTGCAGCACCAAATCTATCAGATATGGTTTGAGCAGAGCATGCATACGGGAGCATTTTGCAAGCTGTGCTAGAAGCTCAGCATCATCATCAAACTGCACATCATTTACCGGCTGGTTGCCTTCATGAGTACGAAGCAGTGGGGAAAACACGTTCATCTCCTCCCAACGCATCAACAGCTCTTTGGTTCTACGCATGTGCATAATCGTGGTATAGCCACCTGCATCAGAATGAGTAACGCCATAACCGCTCATTGCAAGAGATAAGGTAGCCGGAATCACAGAGGGCAATCCATCATCCACGGACCAGTCCACATGCTGATCGCCTGTCCACATCATGGTAGATGCACCGATGGTTCCTGTATGACCTGCTCTGGTAAAGAAGAATACCTCTTGTGTAACTCCACATTCCTGTATCGCCTCCTGATTCATCTTCGCCCAGATAGCTGGCCATTGGTTGTGAAGCACCTTAGGGTCCTCCCCGCTGTATAACACGGCATCTATGGGAAGATATTCTCCAAAGTCAGCCATCCAGCCGCCCATGCCCAGACCAATCATATTTTCCTTAATCAAGTTCTTGTACCACTGATAGGCCTGAGGATTGGTGAAATCTACCATGGCTGATGGAAATGTGGTAATGGTTACCAGGTAGTCCTTACCTTGTGCATCCTTCACACAATATCCCTTCTTGGAAGCCTCCTGGTACAGCTCCTTCTCCAGTGCAATAAAAGGATTAATATATCCCAGAAAACGAATGCCCTGTTTCTTCCATTCCTTAATCTTCTCATCTAACCCGGGATACAGCTCTCTATCCCATTGCCAGTTCCACATCACCTGATATCCGAATTTGGTACGGCGGCATCCCGACCAGTCCTGGCTCCAGATTCCCGCAATTTTCACTCCAGCCTTTTGCGCCTTCTCTATCTTCTCTTCTATCACCTGTGTGCCTTCCTGTACCGCAAGAATTGCCCCGTCATATATCCAATCCGGCAAGGTCTGCTGGCGTCCTAGAAGGGATGACAACTTCTCTGATAATTCTGTAAATGTTTCCCCATGTTCTATTACAAAGGAAGGTGCTTCCTGAAGGTACAATACGGTTTCCTGTGGCTTGGAGAAATCAAATTCCGAATATGCATTTACATTCACATGAACATAATAGCGTTCACTGGAGGTAAAGGTTGGCTGTGCATAATAGGATTCGTATTTTCCAAAGGGCAGTCGCTTCTTGGGATGCTTTCCCATCAGCTTCTCTTTAATAATCTTCTTGGAAATTCGACTGGTGTTTTGATGCTCTGCCACCCAGATACGAACCTTTTCCCCCTTAAGGTTCAGCTTGGAATAGGTCTCTCCGCATCCGTATATGCTCTCCCCGGGTTGTGCCGGCAACGTAACCCAAAAGCGGTTTACATTTGCAGGTGGCTGTCCCTGATACTGGGCGATAATACGTCCCCTGTCTTCTGTCACCTGAATCACATGGTTATCGCCAGTAGTGGCATCCTCATAGGTAAGAAGTGTGCCCTGTGGGATATCTTCCTTTTTCGCCAGCGTTAGTGACCGCTTGTTCTTTATCTTTTGTTTGTACTGAAAGCTGCCTCTGCTCATGGTAAAATGATTTTCCCCAAAATCCACAGCCAGCTTCATGTTGCATACATCTGTAATATTAATAAAAATCCCCCCTTAATCATGTTTTTAATTAATTAATCATTTTAATTAATTATATGACCAAGATGTAATTATTGCAAGTAGAATGTTGCAATTCTTGAAAGATTATTGGGTTGATTCCTTCGGCATCATTTCTAGCAATGCTTCTAAGAGAATTCCATTGGTCTCATCATTGATTTGCGTAGATGCTTCATGATACACATCCTTGGCTTCTCCACAAATGTCTACACCGATGACAGCATAACGGCTATAGATAGACTGTAAAAGCTCAATTAATTCATCCCTGGTGGTTCTTCCCTGGCTCCAATCACAGACTGCGTAGTCTGGTGCAAGAACATCCTTATCTATAGTGATATACACAGGCAGCGGCCGAGGATTTTGTATTATGGTCTCTTCGCTATCACCCTTCTCTTCTGTCTTCGTATCCCCTGGCATGCCAACAACAATCTTTCCCGGTAATGGACTTACTTCCTGAAGTAATGCTGGCTCCACGCCTACCATATAAGCCTTCTGCAAATGCTGACAATGCTCCACTGCCTCTAACAGCCATCCCCCACAGGAAGTTATCTCTCCAAAGGACGGGGCTTGCAAATCCGGGTGGTTATCAAAATGGATCAGGATAAAATCCTCCTGAATTTTGGAAATCCATTGCAGGGTTAAATAATGATAATTTCCCGAATCAATAAAATGGATGCCCTCTGGTCCAAATGCTGAAAGTCGATGGCCGATTTCTTCCTTGGCTTCTTCCTGACAATAGCAGTTGGTTCCCTGAACATCGCAGCAATCCACCCAATGAATGCTTTGTGAGATTTTAGCATCTGTATTTTCAACGATTTTATAGAAATTCTGGGTTTTATATGCACCTGACATGTCCATAATAATGATAGGTTGTTCCATGACCTTACCTCCTGATTTGTGGTACAATAACCATAGAAATATCATAACACAAAAGAAAGGAACTTCACCATGTCAGAACGAAATAAAGGCATTGTCTGCATTATTTTAGCGGCCTTTTGCTTTGCCTTCATGAATTTATTTGTAAAACTATCGGGAGACCTTCCCTTTATTGAGAAAAGCTTCTTTCGTAATCTGGTGGCTCTGCTTTTTGCCCTGGGCATTATTACGAAAAATCACGTTCCCATGAAATGCACCAACGGCAGTCTGAAATATCTTCTTGCCAGATCCATTGGCGGAACCATTGGCATCTTCTGCAACTTTTATGCCATTGACCGGCTGGTAATTTCTGATGCTTCTATGTTAAATAAGCTTTCTCCTTTTTTTGCAATTATATTTTCCTATTTTCTTCTGAAAGAGAAAATTAAGCCCTACCAGATTTTTGCATTAATTCTGGCTTTCATCGGTACACTTTTTATATTAAAACCAGGCTTTAACAACCTCATCAGCTTTCCTGCCCTGATTGGTATGTTGGGAGGTGTTGCCGCTGGTTTTGCATATACCAATGTACGATTGGCCAGTGGAAAAGGGGTACCTGGTGCATTTATTGTATTCTTCTTCTCCACCTTCTCCTGTGTCAGCTGCATTCCCTTTATGATTGGAAGCTATGTACCTCTTACAGGCATACAGCTTTTGTATCTTCTATTGGCTGGATTATCTGCCTCCGGTGGACAGTTTGCTATTACCGCTGCTTACAGCCACGCACCTGCTAGTGAGATTTCTGTATACGATTATTCCCAGATTATTTTTGCTGCTTTACTGGGCATGCTATTCTTAGGAGAACTTCCTGACGGGTTCTCGCTGCTAGGCTACCTGATTATCTGTAGTGCTTCCGTTTATATGTTTCTAAAAAACCGCAGGCCTAATTAGCCTGCGGTAAATGTATACGAAAAAATTCTTAATCCTCTAGTACGTTATTCATAAATTCCATTTTCTCCTCTGCCTGATAAATCAGCTGGCTACATTCTAGCAGCTCCCCAGTGAAGTCTACTCCAATATCCTGATATAAGGATTTATATTTAATATCATGCTCTAAGCTGGCCCATAAATCCATAGCCTCGGTACGAATCTGAATTTCCACCGGGACAAATTGTTTCTTATTCATAAAATATACTGGAACTCGAATAATCATGTGAAGACTACGGTATCCGTTCTTCTTTGGACTTGCAATATAATCCTTTAACTCCATAATATGTATATCGTCCTGATCCATCAGTCTGTCCCGAATCATATAGACGTCCTTAATGTATGGGCAAACTACCCGCACGCCGGCAATATCATAGATATTATTCACCGCTGCATTCAGGGTAAGGTCTAAATCTTTCTTTTCCAATTTACCCAGGATACTCTTTACTGATTTTAGCCGCGTATCAATATGATGAATGGGACAACGAAGTCCTCTATATTTAAACTCATCCTTAATAATATCCATTCTCGTTGTAGTAACACTCATTGCTGCATTATACATTCGTAAAATAGGCTGCATGGTTTTAGAAAACTGATCATCCATATCTGCCATCTTCTTCATATCGTCCTGGAAATGTCCTCCCATAGGAACTAATCCATTAACCGACATTACCTCTTCTACTTCAATATGCTCTATCGTTTCAACGTTCACCTGCTGCACCTTCTGTGCTTTTTTTGCTAACATGTACTGACCCCCAGTGATTGCTTTCTTGTCTGCTTCCAGTTTTTTACTTTTGACATTAATATCATTATATACAATATTCATTAACAGTACATGAATTAGTCATTAACTTTTTCTTAAATATTTGAAACCTCTGTTCATTTTCTTCATTTCAATTGACTTTTCACTGCATTTTATCTATGATGAAAGTAACAAAAAAACTTATGTAAAGTAGTATTTTTTATACTTTATATACAAAAAGGAGGGAGTACTATGTATCCGGTAATTACGATTAGCAGAGAATTTGGCAGTGGCGGCCATAGTATCGGCGAAAAGGTTGCGAAGCAGCTGGGAATTCCTTTTTACGACGGAGAAATTGTCAATCAGGTAGCCATTGAAAGCGGCTATGCAAAGGAATTGATTGAAGAGCAGGGAGAATACACCTCTTCCGCTAATAAGTGGTTTGATGTATCTGCGGCTTCCGCAATGTATTTCCAAAGTCCTCAGGATGAAATCTTCATTGCTCAGAAGAAGGTGATTCTAGATTTTGCAAAAAAAGGTCCTTGTGTCATTGTAGGACGATGTGCCGATTATATTTTGAAAAATGAGAATATAAACTGTCTAAACATCTTCATCCACTCAGATATGGAGCACAGAAAAAAGCAGGTGCTTTCCCGCTATGGAGAAATTAAGAACGTATCCATTGAAAAACGGTTAATGAAAAAGGATAAGCAGCGTCGTACCTACTACAAATACTATACCGACCAAACCTGGGGCGATTATCATAATTATGATTTATCGGTAGACAGTGGTTCCCTGGGGGAAGAAGGCTGCGTCACCTTAATATGTAAAGTAGCAGAGAATTATAAAAACTAACGTTTCTACATAAAAGAACAGCGTATATGACATTCCTTTTACAGGATTGATATACGCTGTTCTTTTTCATTGATTTCTACTGACCGCCTTCGCTTTCTGTTTCCTGAATTTGCTTTTGCCAGAAATCGATTGCTTCATCCAACCAACCCTCGGCTTTTGTTCCCACACCCAGCCCAATACCATGGGGCACACGAAAATATTTATGATATAAATAAGGAACCTTCTTCTCTTCCAACGCCTCCGCCATAACATCCGTATGGTGACTTGCCGGCACCAGAACATCCTGACCTCCTGCAAACATATAGGTAGGTGGATAATCCTCTGTAATCCAGTTTTGCACACATAAGGATTCTCGTTTCTTCTTCGTGGGGTGAATTCCAAACATATAGAGATTCCCCCGCTCAGTCAGCCATAATCCAAGAAGCATCATCCAAACATTCCAATAGGGATGATCCATCCAATGATTTACATTGGTCCAGGGATAGCCAAGAATCAGTGTTCCCGGACGACGCACGCCATACCGCTCAAATCCATAGGAATGACTTCCAAAGATTCCCGCTAGATTACCACCGGCAGAAAATCCACATAATGCATAGTCTGTAGGGTCCACCTGGTAAATATCAAGATTTGTCTCGATTTCCAACAATGCCATAGCCAAATCCTGCATAGGTGCATAATCTGCACAGTTAAAACGGGTTCGATATTCCAGCACAAATGCTGCATATCCCAATTCATTCACCCTGGCTGCAATGGTATACCCTTCTGCATCGGTAATACAATGTGCATACCCTCCTCCCGGACAAATCATCACAAATTTTCCTCTTTTTCCACTGGGACTGGGAAAATATGACAATCTTGCTGTTCCCAGGGCATGCTTCGCCTGAATGGCATCCTTGGAATAAATGGGAACCTGACGCCACTGTCCCTGCTGAATCAGCTCATGGATTCTTGCTCTGCCGATTTTAACTGCATTTGCCTTATGATCCACCCAATACATTTGGATAACTCTGCTGCAGGTAAGCAGAAAGGACATGATCAGATAAATTATTACTACATTTTTTACCATTTCTAACATGATGCCTTCTCCTTATCTTTTCTCTAGTATATGTGATTTTATTCTTCTAATAGCAAAAAGGCTCCAAAGGAATTCCTTCAGAGTCTTGTTGCTTTGACTATCTCGTCATATTTAAAAAAGGAAAAGAATTATTAGATTGTAAAATCAATCCGTGTTCCTTGTAAAAACACCCCAAAATTGAATTTACTATCTAGCTCATATCTTAACACTCTTTTCGCTATTCGTAAATAGTTTATAAATTCTTTTTTGATTTTCTCTATTTTTTGTCCATTTTTACTATAAGAAACTTCTATTTGTTAGCAAGCTTCTATTTCCTTTATGTTAAATTCATTGCCATGAAGCAAATAGGTGTGCTCACTTTTACATTTTGGACAAATCTTCTTATATTCCAGCGTAGAATATATTGCGCCACAATCATCACAGATGGTTTCTGCTGGAAGTGTTTCGATAATCAGCTTGGCATCCTTTAACAGCTGTGAGTGCATATTGGCATATCCCCAGCATTTCTGAAGATAATCCGGCAGTACGCCACTGACCTCTCCAATCTCTACTGTAACAGATGCCACCTGGGTTAAATTATTTTCTTCTCCCAGCTCATCAATTGTTTTCATTACATGTGATACAATCCCTAATTCGTGCATACAATCCCCTTTTTCTTGTGGTTAGTTATTCCATTCAGCTACTTCTTTTCGCAGCCAATTAATCCAGTCTTCAAAGCCTTCCCCTGTTTTCGCAGATACGAAGATGACCTGAGCATTTGGATTCAAAGCCAATATTCGCTGCTTTACATCCTCTTTGCTAAAATCATCAAATACCGATAAGGTATCACATTTGTTGATTAAAACCACATCACAGATAGAGAACATCAATGGGTATTTCAGTGGCTTATCATCTCCCTCTGGCACAGACAGAATCATGGCATTTTTGGAGCTTCCTGTGTCGAACTCTGCAGGACAAACCAGGTTACCCACATTTTCTAAAACTACCAAATCCAAGTCTTTGATGTCAAATTCATGAATTCCCTGGCGGGTCATATCTGCATCTAAATGGCACATGCCCCCTGTATGAATCTGGATGGCACGTACTCCAGTCTGGGAAATGGTCTGTGCATCCACATCAGAATCGATATCTGCTTCCATTACTCCAATTCGCATTTCATCCTTGAGGCTGGCAATGGTCTGCTTAAGTGTGGTTGTTTTTCCAGCTCCTGGTGATGACATGAGATTTAGCAGAAAGGTCTTCTCCTGTTTCAATTCATCTCTCAGCTTAGCTGCATCTGCATCATTATCTTCGAAAATACTTCTTTTTACTTCAATTACTTTAAAGTCTTTCATGGTCCCCTCCTAATTACTTTCCCATTTACAGCAAGAAATCTCTCACCTTATTCCTCACATGGGTATTAGTTCTGTTTCTTATCATACAATAGTTCTTCCTTACTTGTCAATGAAACCTGCAACGTGAAAGGATATCCGACCATTAGGGCATATTTTTTTGTCACTTTTTGTTTCTTTCCTTGGAAAATGGTGTCTCTTTTTTATTTTACTCATATATTACTATGAGAAGTGTTGTTAACAAACCACTTTAAAATATAAAACAAATAAAGGAGTAGACAATGGCCACACAAATTTATAACAAAGCTACCCTGAATTACAATTCAGGCTCTGATCTTCTCACCACTTCCTCCAACACTGCATCGGTAACCATGAATGGCCCGCTGGAAGCAGCAAAACACACTTTGGAAACTGCATACCGTATTGGAGATGAAATTACCTATAATCTTTTTGTAACGAACACCAGCTCCAATCAACTGACCAATCTGTCCATCCAGGACGATCTTGGTACTTACAAGCTCACTACTGTTACACCTAACATCAATGTAACACCTCTCACTTATGTGGACCCAGCAAAGCTCTTTGTAAATGGAGTCTCCGTAAGCACCATAAGTGGTACCGTCTCAGCTGACAAGGACAAGGTAACCTTTTCTCTGGCATCTCTTGCAGCAAATAGTACTGCACTCATACAGTACAAAGCAATCATTAACGAGTATGCCACTGCCACCGTAGAAGAATCCAGCATTAAGAACACTGTAACCGTATCTGCTCAGTATATCACGGATAGTGCCACTGCTTTTAATAGCCTAGACGTAGATGAATATGCATTGGTTACCATTGATAAGGATATGTCGCCAAATCCTGTAGTAGATGGAGGCACCCTTATCTATACCTTCCATATTCGCAATTATGGCAATATTGATGCTACCAATGTGATTTTACGAGATGACTTTGCTAAGCTTCCTTCCATTTCCTCTGTTTATGTAGGCGGCGACCAGGTAGAGGCTGAGGATTATTCCTATGTAAATGGACAGTTCCAATATCCTTCTGATGAATCAGAAGTTACCTACACCATTAATAAAGCAACCATTGCACAAGATACTACCACCGGAGTTGTAACGGTAACACCGACGGAAAGCATTGTAACCATTACTGCTACAATCTAACAGAAAATCTAGCATATTTAAGAAAAGATCTCTTCTAATTTTCTCTGAAGAAGCGGTCTTTTCTTATGTATATTTTTGTTTCCTTTACACATATTATCATTGAGCTTATCATATGCAATCAAAGAAAGGGAAACAAAATGACCAACGGAGATACCATCGAATTATTAAAAGAATGCGATGCAGGGGCAAAAATGGCAGTATCCTCCATCGACGACGTACTAGACAGTGTACAAAACCCAGATTTAAAGCAGCTGCTTATCAATTGCAGAAATCACCATAAGGATTTGGGAGATGAAATACACCGTCTTCTTGTAGCATCTGATTCCCACGAGAAAGATCCTGCTCCCATCGCCAAAGGCATGTCCTGGATGAAAACTAACATGAAACTATCCATGGATGGAAGTGATGAAACCGTAGCTGATTTAATTACGGATGGCTGTAATATGGGGGTGAAATCTTTATATCGTTATCTAAATCAATATCATGCCGCTGATACTCATTCCAAAGATTTGTGCATTCTCATTGCCTCTTCTGAAGAACAGCTTGCAAGAGATTTGCGTAAATATCTGTAATCCGTCACTTGATTTAAAGCCGCAGGCAGTCCAGGGAGCCTCCTATGGATATCCTATTCCTCAGGCACTTGTCCATAGTGCATATCTGTATAATTTTCCTGGTACTGCTGCTGCATCGTCTGCTGTACCTCTTCTACTGTATGCGGCTGCGTAAGGTCTCCCCAATAGATCCAAACTTCGTCCTGCTCTACTGGTCGGTAACCATACACACTCAATCCCTGAACCAGGGTTACCGGCAAATCTTCCTGGCCTGTGGCAGTGCCGGAGCCATCACTGCCTGAAGGTCACAAATCATTTGAGAAGCCTGAGGAATCTGTGTGTCATCCTCTATGGTAAATCGCAGGGATCTTCCCGTCTCGTTATCCTGCCACGCTGCGTCTAATCCGGATGCATCGATCATCCGATTTAATTCATCTGCGTAATGATCTGTCATCTGTTCCAAATAATCTGATTCCATAAATGGTGTATGTATCACCAAAAAAATCCATTTTCTTGCCTTGTTAATACCAGAAGTAACGGTAAAATCAAATCCCTCCTGTGCTGTAAAATGATAATCTGTACATTTTTCCCGAAACAGTGAATTTTCTCCATCTTCACATCCATTGTATATGGTACCTTCCCCATAATATTCCTGTACATATTGAATCACTTCCTCTTGTGAATAAGGGGACAGCAGCGTACATCCGGTAAACAGGAATGAGCACAGAAGGATTGCTATTGTTAACAGAACGTTTTTTCTATTCATTTTGTAATTCATCCTCTTAAAACATATCAAGTTGATTTGTATGAATGTATTATAACGTATTTTTATATTTATTTCTCCATAAAAAAAGCCATCGGCAAAATAAATCTGCCAATGGCTCTGTTTCCATATTGTATGGATATTATCTCTTTGATAGCTGTTTGCGAACTGTAGAATCGCATGAATGCTGGATTCT
>CAZYYO010000027.1:0-8804 GCA_964650965.1 uncultured Lachnospiraceae bacterium
CAAAAACTGTTTCCGCTGCTTTTCCTGAGCCTTCATTCGGGATAATTTGTCTGTATCCCGGCCTAATACCCAGACCTTTCGATTGTTATGATAATGATTTGCAATCTTCCAGAATTTCTCCGGATAAGCCAGACGATAGTATAGCTGCATTTTCTCCGTATAATCCAGTGGTCTTTTGCTATTGTATGCGTCTATCATTTCCAGACCCAGAGGAACATTCCATTGATTTTTTTCTAATATTTTTCTCATAAATTTAGCCAAATCACTAATAGGCATATCATAACGAATTTGCTCATAATGAATCAGCTGGGGATTCTTTCCCTGAAAAACAAGATTATGCTGGCTACAGTCCCCATGGCAAAGCCCATATTGCTGCTTGGGAAATCGTTTTAGAAAATCTGTATATTCCTTTTCTATGTTCAAGGCCTGCTCTTCGAATTCCATATAGCATGCTGCAAAAAGACGTTCAAACTCATTTTTTTGCTTTTTCTTTTGAATATAATTCTTTACACATCTTAATTCCCTGTTATGTCGCTGCAATTCGCTTTCCATCTCATGTTCCGGAACTCTTAGTATCTTTTCCCATGTATGGAATTCTTCTCTCACATCTTGGGGCTTCGTCCCTGGAACACTTATATCTGTAAGAAGGACATGATGAAGCTTCGCCATTTTCTGCACTGCTGCAAGAATCTCCTTGGGATTTTTTGTATCACATTCCTTTCCTGGTATGTAGGTCTTTAAAATATAACTGGTTCCATCCTCCTCCTTTGTAATATACTCCCCTTCTTTATTCAAAATAAGCGTCTCTGTCATAGGCTCCCATTGATGAAGATACTCCAAAATTTTTGCCAATGCTTGTGCTTTTTGGCTGCTTCCCTTATACTCCTTTAACACTAATTTCCCACGACTGGTTTCTGCAAGGAAGGTTCCCCTGCCCTTTGTAACAGATGATACCTCCAGTTCATATTTCTCCAATACCTGCTCCATACAAAAAGCCCTCCTAAGACGTAACATTCACGGTAGGTGCCGTGTCAGTTTATCTTATGAAGGGCTCTCATTATTTATTCAATATATTCTCGGGCTTTCTCCTGCAAATATAGTAAATTATTTCGTTCCGGTTCCTGCAGCACCAGCTCTAAAAGGGTGTTGAGGAGCTTTCCGATTTCAGGTCCCGGCTTCATTCCCATTTGAATCAGGGTTCTGCCATCAATAGCCAGTTCCTTAATGGATAATGCCTGCTGCTTTGCTAAAATCATATGGTACTGATTCTCAAAATCATCAATGGCCTGAAGCTTTTCTGCTCTGTGATACTGGCTTTGTGCCAATGTATCTGCTCTTTTCACTGCAAACAGTGCAGGAAAATTCTGTGGACCAATTTTTACAATCGCACGGCGAATCTTCTCTGGTGTCATTCTAGGGCGTTCGTCATGATACCGAACCAATGCAGTAACCTTAGCGGTCGTATCATTGTCAAATTTCAATCGCCGTAGAATTGTTCTTGCCATTTCAGCCCCCCGCTTAGGGTGTCCCAAGAAATGATCCTGCCCTTTTTCATCCGTAGTTCGACACACTGGCTTCGCCACATCATGCAACAGCATGGCAAGCCGCAACACCTTATCTGCTTCTACCTGCTGTATGGCACATATGGTATGCTCCCCTACATTATAGCAATGGTGAATGGTATTTTGCGGTGTTTCCATCATTTGATCAAATTCTGGAAAAAACTCCCTGGTTAACCCCAGCTCATAGGCATCTCTGATGCGCTCTGGATGATTGGAAACAAGCAGCTTCACTAACTCCACCTGGATACGTTCTGCACTTACCCTGGCAATATTAGGAGCCAGCATCCGCACTGCAGCCCTGGTATTCTCTTCCATGATAAATCCCAGCTGTGATGCAAACCGCACTGCCCGTAGCATACGCAGTGCATCTTCCATAAAGCGTTCCTGAGGATTTCCCACACAACGGATCACTCCCAGCCGCAAATCCTCCATGCCACGAAAAGCATCCACCAGTCCATCTCGCTCATTGTATGCCATGGCATTAATGGTAAAATCTCTTCTTCGCAAATCCTCTATCAGATTGGCTGTATAGGTGACCTCTTTGGGATGTCTGGCATCCTCGTACTCTCCGTCAATGCGATATGTGGTCACCTCATAGCCTACCTGCTCCATTAAGACCGTTACCGTTCCATGCTGAATTCCTGTATCAATGGTACGACGAAAAAGCCCCTTCACCTGATCTGGTGTAGCAGACGTGGTAATATCCCAGTCCGCAGGGGTTTTCCCTAAAATACTATCGCGGACACAGCCGCCTACTGCATAGGCTTCGTGTCCGCTTTCTTCTAGTACCTGTATGATGTTTTTCACATGTTCCGGTAATAAAATCTTCATTCTAATATGCTTTACCCCAATATACCAGCTTTTTCGCAGGTTTTCCGCAGCATACACACACGTCACTGATTTGTTCCTGTTCAAAAGGCATGCAGCGGCTGGTAGCCGTGGTATCTTCCTTAATCTTCATTTCGCAATCAAGACTCTCACACCACATTGCACGTACAAAGCCAGGCTTATTTTCAATGGCATCCTTAAACTCGTCATAATTATGTGCATCGGATATATGTGTTTCCAGGTGATGCTTTGCTTTCGCCAGCATATCCTTCTGCATCTCTGCTGATATTTCCTGAACCTTTTCGGCCACTTCATCAATAGCAACCACCAGCTTCTCTCTGGTATCTCTTCGAACCAGTACACACTGATTGTTCTCCATATCCTTAGGTCCAATCTCTACTCTTACTGGGATACCTCGCATCTCTGCCTCTGAGAATTTCCATCCAGGGCTCTTGTCACTGTCATCTAATCTTGTTCTAAGGCCAGCTGCTGCAAGGCTTGCACGGATTTCCTCTGCCTTATCTAGTACCCCTTCCTTCTTCTGCTGAATTGGAATGACCATAACCTGCACCGGTGCAACCATTGGTGGAAGAACCAGTCCGGAATCATCTCCATGTACCATAATTAATGCACCAATCAGACGTGTTGACATTCCCCATGAGGTCTGATGTACATACTGCATCTTATTCTCTTTATCTGTATACTGAATACCGAAGGCCTTGGCAAATCCATCCCCAAAGTTATGACTGGTTCCAGACTGCAATGCCTTGCCATCATGCATTAATGCTTCGATTGTGTAGGTAGACTCTGCTCCTGCAAATTTCTCCTTATCGGTCTTTCTACCCTTCACCATAGGAATCGCCAGTACCTCTTCACAAAACTGTGCATACAGATTCAGCATCTGTATGGTTCTTGCCTCTGCCTCTTCTGCTGTTGCATGTGCGGTATGGCCTTCCTGCCACAGGAATTCGGAAGAACGAAGGAATGGGCGTGTTGTCTTCTCCCAGCGAACCACAGAGCACCACTGATTATATACCTTAGGCAAATCCCGATAGGACTGCACAATATTCTTATATAAGTCACAGAACAGCGTTTCAGAGGTAGGTCTAACACACAATCTCTCCTGTAATTTTTCCATTCCACCATGGGTAACCCATGCTACTTCCGGAGCAAATCCCTCTACGTGATCCTTCTCCTTCTCTAACAGACTCTCTGGTATAAACATTGGCATATATACGTTTTCCACACCAACTTCCTTAAATCTTGCATCTAAAAGTCGTTGTATATTCTCCCAGATTGCATATCCGTTGGGTTTGAAAATCATACATCCCTTTACAGATGAATAATCCATTAACTCTGCCTTCTTCACTACGTCGGTATACCATTGTGTGAAGTCTTCGTCCATGGAAGTAATTGCTTCCACTAATTTCTTGTCCTTTGCCATTTGTATCTCCTTCTATTCCTTATGATACTCCTTCTTAAGAGTATAACCTGCACTGTTTATCTCTATAAGTCACTATGAGTTATTCTATGAAAATGCGCAATAAATGTCAAGAGCCTACCTGGCATCCATCCAGATTTGTATCCCCTGCGGGATGAATTTCAGAAATTTCAGTATCCTGGATTTGTGCTTTTAGACAGAGTTACATTGGCTCAACTGACAGACTTGGACAGTTTTTCGCTGGATTTTTGTCTTATGAGCTCGCCCTGTTCGTCCAAGGTTTGACAGTTTCTCAGGAGTGTCCGTCTGGCACAGACCCCTTATTTACGCTCCGGAATTTCTCTTAGGGGGTGGACGTGGAAACCTCAGGCCGCTCTTCCACTGTTCGAGCACAGGATACTGCAAGCTTGCTCTGTGTATGGTGCGAGTTTGGAAGGGCGGCCTGAAATCAGGATTTCCTAAGGACACCCCCTTAGAGAAATGCGGAGTAGGAAATAGGGGTCTGTGCCAGACGGACACCCCCGGGAAACTGTCAAACCGTGCCCGTACATGGCGAATAAGACAAAAATCCATCTTCAACCTGTAGCCAAGTCTGTCAATTCGCCAATGTAACTCTGTCTAAAAGCACAAATCCTGTTTACTGCAAGTTCTCAAACTCGCTATCGTGCTGGCGGAAGAAGTCATAGTAGGTACGCACATTTTGAAGCTGTGTCCATTTCTTAATGTCAACAGGATCTTCGTCTAAATCGTAAATCTTGGCTCCTCGTATGGATAACAGGAAGGGAGAGTGGGTGGCAATCACAAACTGGCATCCGAAGAAACGTACCGAATTTTCAAGAAATTCCAAAAGCTCCATTTGACGTTCCGGGGATAGGCTGTTTTCCGGCTCATCTAAGAGATATAATCCATTCTCCTGTATCTTCTCCGAGAAATATAAGAAGGCACTTTCTCCATTGGAGTGCTCCCGTACATTGTCCATCAGATGATTGCGTATGTACTTGGACTTCGTCTTGCTTCTTGCCATGTTGACCTTCTTCAACTGTTCATAATCTTCTAGTGACTTCATCTGGAACTTAGCATACTTGGCATCCGTGTACTCCTGAAATAGCTCTTCTCGCTTTTGATTAATTCCTTCATTTACTGCTCGAAGGTTCAGCATGAAGTCGAATACATCATCACTGGTTATAATTCTGCTTCCCTCTGGAATGGGAATCTGGGTTTCATAATCACAGTACGCCAGATATTTCTCATAGAAATCGCTGCGATTATACAGGCTGTCTCTGGTAAGCTGCAGCTTCTCTCCAATAATATTAATCGCCGTAGTTTTGCCGGAGCCATTTCCACCATATAGAATAGTAACCGGCTCAAAATCCAGACGACGCAACTGATTTTTAGATAAAATCTGAAACGGATAATAGGTGTCATAGCAGGTATGCTTTTGTTCAAATATAAAATCATATTCTCTTTCCCTGGATGGGAAGGTAAATGTTGACAGATAAATCATATGCTTCCCCTTTGATAAATCTTTATTGTATGAATGAATTGCAGCTGCTGTTATCAAATTTACAACATATACTTCTTCTGGAGCCTATGATGCCCTACACTAAGGCCACCGATTTCCAGAAACATCATTCCTATCAGTATCACCATGGAAATCGTAACATTCACATGCTCTAGGAGGATTGGAAATACAAGCATACTTATAGCAAATATTATCGCAAAGCCAATCCACAACAGGCCATGGGCATGATTCCAGGCGGTCACATCCCGAAGTTTCTCCGGTGGGATATCCGCTTCCCCTGTGTTCATCTTAGCCGGTGTCTTACTACAATAACTAACCACACCAACAATCACGAAAATCAACGATACCACGCCAACAATCACTGCATAAAATATAAATCCCATTATGTTCCTTTCTACCAGATAAGGTTCTCCCCCGGTTCCTGCCCCATCAAATAAAATCATTCCACGTAACATCTGCATGCACTGGATATGAATAATCGAAGAGAATTTGATATAACATTTTCTCTTCGATCTCATCAACCAATTTTTAATTATATTCTATTCTGAAAATCATAGTTTAGCAATCATTATTTCTTCCAAACTTCAATCCTATCCCCCCAATCAGCTAGTTTGCCAGACTATATTGTCTTGATACCACAAGGTCATTGCATATTGGTATTATTCTGTTGGCAGTCTACCCGATTCACTCGCCAGCTTTTTCTCTTGTGTTTTCACTCTACGCTCAAGTTTCTTAATATCTTCCGATGCCGGAAGTTCCTCTGGCTTTATTCCCCTTGTTTCTAGCATATTTCGAACTGTACTGTTATTTTGAACATGCTCGTTTGAAATAGATCCTTCACCTTGCAAATCTTTTTCTTCTACATTATAGTTTGTCATCTCTGTTGCCAAATTCTTTGCCGCAATCGTCAGTGTCGGCAAAAAATCTGCCAACGGTCTGCTATCTTTCACCCCTAACAACTGTTTCATATCCTGCGTACTTTTTCCTCCAAATAATGCCTGATCACCTCTTGACCTAATTCTCCCAAATCCTGCATCATCAACTCCCCTCTCATAAATATTCTGAGACAGTCGTTTTTCAGATTCTCGCAGTCTTCCTCTAGCTTCTGTTCTTTCAATATATGATATTCTTTCTTCGATCAATTCCTGCTTTCTTGTTTGAACAGCAAAGTAACTTTGTGCAAATGCAATTTCTTCTTTTTTTGGATCACCATTTTGTGCTATTAAATAACAAGCATATCTTGTCAGCATATAATCTTTAACTTCTCTCTTTGCACCTTTTCCAAGAGTTATCATTTTGCTGACCTCAGCAAAATGATCAGATACCTCTACCTGTGCTGTTTCACATGATTCCATTGCTTTCGAAATTGCATTTTCAAAATTTCGCCATTGCTCATATCCTAAATGTCCCATTAAATCTCTTGCATACCAAAATTCTATACAAGAACCTTCTACAATCTGCATAATATCATCAAATTGTACCTTTTTGCTTTCAATTATTTTCTTATCCATTGCCTGCATCTCCTTAGTCTATCCAAGCTCTCCTTGTTTATTCTTGATCTTCATCACTTTTCACTATACACACTCATTGTGTGGTAAATTATATCACGAGATACGCTATTAAACAACGTAAAACACATCATCATCTGCTCCCTCTGTATAAATTCCGCCTAATTGTTTATAACGCAAAAAGTGACAGACACATCATATGCCTGTCACTAATCAGATTATTCTCCATACATAGCAACGTTATCGTTCATTTATTTTTAAAATATTAATTTGTACTTATTCCTGTCAGACCGCTCCCTGTTGGCTGCCTATCATTACCGCTCTAACTGCGCAATCTTGTCCTGGATTGCCTGGATTACAATATTAATGGCCTGGATTCTGGCATACAGCTTGTCATTGGATTGGATGATGTGCCATGGAGCATATTCTGTGCTGGTCTTGGCAATCATTTCATCTACTGCTCCTTCATAGGCATCCCATTTCTCTCTGTTACGCCAGTCTTCGTCAGTAATCTTCCACTGCTTCTCCGGGGTATTCTGCCGCTGGGTGAAGCGAGCCAGCTGGGTCTCCTTGTCAATCTGAATCCAGAACTTCACTACCACAGCTCCCCAATCGGTTAAGCCTTTCTCAAATTCATTGATTTCATTGTAAGCTCTCTGCCAGTCGTTATCACTGCAGAAGCCTTCCAGACGTTCCACCATAACACGACCATACCAGGTGCGGTCGAAGATGGCAATATGTCCTGTCTTAGGCAGCTTGCTGTTAAAACGCCATAAAAAATGTCGGTTCTTCTCATGAACATCCGGGGATGCAATGGGATGAACCACGAAGCCTCTGGCATCTAATGCACTGGTAAGACGCTTAATGTTTCCACCCTTACCGGCGGCATCCCAGCCTTCATATGCAATAACTACCGGAATTCCCATTCGGTATATCTTATTGTGCAGTCTCCTTAATTTCTTTTGTGCCAAGTCTAACTCTATCTCGTATAACTCTCGACTTAAGGTGCGGTCCAATGGAACCTGTGCCAGTTTTGGCATATCCACAAGTGGGTAAATGTTTTCCGGAATTTCTGCAGGCTGCTCCTGCCGTTTGATTGCAGTCTCGATTCCGTCCGTAAGTAACTGGCATACCTGCAGCTCCATTAAGCCCTTGGCACCGCCATCAATTACATGCCATGGTGCTGAGGCTGTGTTAGTTTCATGTATAAATTCACTGAAGGTCTCTTCATATTTCTTGCGATGCTTCTGCTCCTCTAAGTCTCGCTGGCCTACCCGCCAGCTGGTATCCTTTTGGGAAAGAAGCTTGTCAATTCTCTTTTTCTGCTCTTTCCCGGACACATCTACGAAGATTTTAAGCACCAGATAGCCATTATCTGCCAGCTGACGCTCAAAGATGTTGATTTCCCGGATGCGACGCTTCCATTCTTTCTTGCTTAGCTCTCCATCCATTCTGGCAAACACAGTTTCTTCCATCCAGCCGGAATCTAAGAATACAAATTGTCCACTTTCGGGAATATTTTCCATATGCCGACATAAGAATGGTTTTCGCTGTTCCTCTGAAGTTGGTGCCTTCATTGGAATAACCTTGAAGAATCTAGGATCCAGGTCTCGAATGAGATAGCTGATTAGCGTCCCTTTCCCTGCTGCACCCCATCCTTCTACCATTACCAGCACCGGAAGCTTCTTCTCCTTAATCTTTTGCTGCTGAAGTGCCAGCTTCTGGCGGGTCTCCTTTAGAATCTTCTTCATTTCGTCCTGACTGAGCTGCTGAATTGCATTACCTGTTTCCTTTTCCATCATACATGCCTTCTTTCCCTTTTTCCTTATCATAGCTTTCCAGGAAATGATGCTTGACTCCGTTTTGCTTATAGGCTATCACGGTAGCCAGATTTACATTTTCTACACTTTTAAAGATATTGCTTTCCACATAGGGATTGGTCT
>CAZYYO010000027.1:8904-32140 GCA_964650965.1 uncultured Lachnospiraceae bacterium
AGATTTACATTTTCTACACTTTTAAAGATATTGCTTTCCACATAGGGATTGGTCTCTTTCATTTTGCGAATCAGCTTCTTAACTTCAAGACGCTTGGACTTGCTTTGTTCGTCCTCCTGGCAGGAGGAGCAGGTCTCTGTGAACTTGCAGGCACATTGCAGGAAATACAGATGATTATAATCTCTCCATTTCTTAATGCCGTCCTCTCTTACCAGATACAAAGGGCGAATCAGCTCCATGCCCTGGAAGTTACTGCTGTGAAGCTTGGGCATCATGGTCTGCATCTGGGCTCCGTACAGCATGCCCATCAAAATGGTCTCAATCACATCATCATAATGATGTCCCAAAGCAATCTTATTACACCCTAATTCCTTGGCCTTACTGTATAAATAGCCCCGTCGCATTCTTGCACATAAATAGCAGGGGGACTTCTCAATATGGAATACAGATTCAAATATATCGGATTCAAAAATCGTAATGCCAATCCCCAGATTTCTTGCATTATTTTCAATAATCTTACGATTCTCCGGACTATACCCTGGATCCATTACCAGAAATTCCAGCTGAAAATCAAACTTATTATGTCGCTTCAATTCCTGAAACAGCTTCGCCATCAGCATGGAGTCCTTGCCACCGGAGATACATACTGCAATCTTATCTCCTTCCTGAACCAGCTCATATTCGTTAATTGCCTTGGTGAATTTGCACCAGATAGTTTTACGAAATTTCTTGCGGATGCTTTGCTCTACATCCTGACAAATGGTGGTATCCTCTTCTTTGCTTTTCTGCTCTGTAGTCTCTTTCATAAGCCATGCAAGATAGCCACCAGCCAGACTATAGGCCTCTATGCCCTGCTCTCTTAGATACTGGGCGGCACCTTTGCTGGTGTCTCCCCGCTTACAATACAGCACCACCTTCTGGGAGGGAAAGCTGCTATTGCTTAATTCCTTATCCGGAATATTGATTGCATTGGGAAGATGTCCGTATCCATAGGACAGCTCATCTCGAATATCAATCAGCTGATACTCGTCCTCATTCCATTGTGTCCATTCTTCTAATGTAATTTCTATATTCAAGTACGTTACCTCTTTCATTAATCTGTAATAATCGAAACCCGCTTCCCATTCTTATATGGATATTCTCGAATCATTACCACGTAATCCAAGTTGATTACCCGAATCTTATCTTCTTTCTCAAGAACCAGACCGCCCTCTTCCACTTCTTTGACAACACCATCTGCGGTTCCTTCCATGAGATTAATATAACAGTCTTTTCCTATAAATCTTTTTGCTAATTCATTCATTTTCTCATTTCCTTTCAGCATTTTCTTTTTTCTAATATTCATATTTACATGGGTTCTTCGACGCTTCTTCCGGGGTAGATAAATGAGAAGAATCGCAATAATTATCGGAAACCATACCGTCCACCAGTTCATAGCCTCTCCTTCTTACGCAAGTAATGCAGCAACTGTTTCTCTGTCAAATACAGGTGCCGAAGCATGCTCTACTTCAATCTGATATAATGCATTGCCTGCAATATGCTCTGCCGCCTGTTCTAAATCTCGAATTCCGGAGGTATTGGCATACCGCTCAATCACTGCGTCTAATCCATCTTCTGTAACAGCACACTCCTCAGGCTGTAATCCCATTCGCTTTAATACCTTAGGCAATGCAAATTGAGAAAATATTACCTTCTTCTCCTGTGGCGTATAATCTGGAATCTCTATTACCGCAAAACGGGACATTAATGGTGCACTAATCATATCCTTGTCATTTGCGGTTGCGATAGGATATACACCAACCGTAGGAATGGTGCACTCTATGTAATTATCTGTAAAGCCCAGGTTGTCCAACAGGGTAAGCAGAACGTCTGCCGGGTTTCCATTTCCTTTACCGGAAGCTGCTTTATCTAATTCATTAATAATAAATACCAGATTGGATTCTCCCGCCATAGAAAATGCTTCCATAATAATTCCCGGCTTGGCATTGGAATAAATTCTAGAGCTGCCTGTCAACTGCTCTGCATCATTGATGGAGCTCATGTCAAGGGTGGTCCATGGGAACTTCAATATTTTTGCCACCGCATAGGCAATCTGGGACTTTCCGGTTCCGGCAGGACCTACTAAGAGGATGCCATAGGCGGGCAGGGTATGGGTACGGTTAATCTGAATAATCGTCTCGATAATCCGCTGCTTCACCCGTTCCATTCCGTACAATTCCTCATCTAGAATTCTTCTGGCTTCCACTGGATCTATGGAGGCAAAATAATTATTCTTCCACTGAATATTCATCATAATAGACAGTGCTCTCTGGGCATGTCGCCGTTCCTCTGGTGTTACCTCATTGGAACGAGCCACCGCAAGATTTCTCCTTGCCCACAGGCGTATATTCTCTGGCATGGTTCCACCGGCACAGGTCATAAAATCCGTAATACTCTGAATACTGGTAAGCTTCATATCATCTCCAGCCTCATCCATATCTTCTTCCGAATAATCCAGAGAAGGGGCATTACTGGCCATCAGACGGGTAATCATAAACTGCAGAAATCCATCCTCTGCTGACAGCTTTGTACCGGCGCCAGAGCTGATTTCCCGAATCTTATACACTGCATAGCCCCGCTGGGTGTTTTCTCCTGTAAGACGCACCTTAATATGATTCTCTCCCAACCACTTTAACAGGCTGGTAAATCTTGCATCAATCTCTAAGATATCTCCACTAACGGTTCCATCCTTCTCATCAAATTCAAAGGTGGTTCTTTTTACCGGATTGGTAAACATGCCTGTGGCATGATGCTTCCACTCACATCTGGTATGGTCTATCACCATAATGGGTTTGTCCTTTGTGGCCTCTGTTTCATCGGAATAAAACACCTGGTAAGTGCATACCGCCTTATTTTTATCTATTATTTCCTCATTAAAATCAAATACGGGCATATCCTGCTCCCTTCTTTTGTTCTTTTCTCTTTTCGTTTATCATACCACAATTTTTTCTTTACAGAAACTGGTACATCTCCCAAATTAAAAATGCTGCAACCGGTCCTAACAGAAAGCCCCACATGCCGAAGGCCTGGATTCCCAGGTAAATGCTCACCAACACCAGAAATGGATTGGCTCCTATACTGCTGCCTATCAATTTCGGTTCCAGATATTGTCGGGTTATGGTGGTAATTCCTGTTAATATAATTAACAGGATGCCCTGCAGTACATTTCCCTGGATAAAGGTAATGACAGCCCAGGGCAAAAACACAACGGCGGTTCCTAAAAATGGAAGTGCATCGCAGATGCCAATAAGGATTCCTGCCAACAATGCATAGGAATTTCCTATCAGAACCATTCCCAGAACGCACTCTCCCATTACAATTCCCATAATCACCAGCTGTGCCTTTAAATAGCTTCCACCTACCTTCTTTAAATCACTGCCTAATGCCAGGATAACTTCTCCCAGAGGTGACTCCATAATTTTTTTATGATAGAAATCATAATCCTTCAATAAAAGAAATGCCGAAACCAGGGTGACAACCAGATTGATGAAACCTCCAAAGGTTCCCTTTAATAGCTGAATCCCCTTGGCTGCCTGGGACATGATTTTTTCAGCCAGTCCTCCAATCATCTCATCCACAGAAAATTTCTCCTTCCACTGCTGCACCATTCGCTCTCCCAAGCCACTACTCATTTGATCCAAAAGCTCCTGCAGATAATGAATCCAGGTGCTTCGCTGCTGCCACAGCTCCTTTATCTGGTTAATGAGAAGAACTCCCAATAACAGAATTCCTCCCCCAATCACAAACACCACAAGGGCAAGAAGCAGCACGGTCACTACACTGTTTTTCCACTGATTTTTCTTCTTCCCATTACTGCTGTCATGATTTGTTTTCTCCCTGGCTATCCAGCGCTGCTTTAAGGGATGTAGTACCCCTGCCAGAAAAAAGGCCACGAAAAAAGGAAACACTACCGGCAGTAATACCTTGATAAAAAGATATACAACCAGCGTGCTTCCTATTAATTTTATAGTATTAGCAATAAAATGATATTCCTGTTTCATACTCTTAGTATGTAACAAATGAAGTTTCTTTATTCTGTTCGTTCAGACATTGCCTCAGCAAAATCCTGAAAATCTTCTCCCTTAGGAACAATCTGAAAGGTCATCTTCTCTCCTGTTGCCGGATGTGCAAAGGATAATTTGTATGAGCACAGACATAAGGGACGTCCGGTACTTACTCCACCATACTTGGCATCTCCAAAAATGGGTGCGGTACGACTTGCCAGCTGTGCCCGAATCTGATGATGGCGTCCGGTCTCTAGCTGCACTTCAATTAATTTCTTATCATCAATGGTATCAACTACCTGATAATGGAGTACTGCTTTCTTTCCTCTCGGATCGTTATCCTTCACAACCTTGGCCTTATTGGTGCGACCATCCTTCACCATATAGTCCACCAGCGTATCAGAGTCTGGCATAATTCCTCTGGTAATAATAGCGTAATACAGCTTCTCCACCTTATGGTTTTGCACCTGAAGGCTTAGATTTGCTGCTGCTTTCTGGTTCTTGGCAAATGCTAATATTCCCTCCACTGGCTGGTCCAGACGCTGGATTACTCCAATATAATCTGCCTCCCCCTTCTGGATTCGATAATTCTTAAGATAGCTTACCATATCCATTTCTGTTACATTTGGTGACTGTGTAGGCATTCCTGCCGGCTTGTAGCATACAAGAACTTCCTCATCTTCAAATAAAATATCTGGATTCATCGTATCATTTCCCCCTTCTTTGGTTACATTTTAAATCGATAGCCCACGCCCCAGATGGTTTCGATATACTGTGGCTTGTTGCTATTTAATTCCACCTTCTCACGAATCTTCTTAATATGCACGGTAACCGTGGCAATATCTCCAATGGAATCCATATCCCATATTTTGCGGAATAAATCCTCCTTGGAAAATACATGATTGGGATTCTCTGCCAGGAAGGTAAGCAGTTCAAACTCCTTGGTAGTCAGCTGCTTCTCCTCATCATTTACCCATACTCTTCTGGCTTTCTTTTCAATTTTCAGTCCACGGATTTCGATAATATCATTCTGCTGCTGTCCACTTCCTACAAGACGTTCATATCTGGCCATATGTGCCTTCACTCTAGCTACCAGTTCGCTAGGTGAAAATGGTTTTGTGATATAATCATCTGCTCCCAATCCCAGTCCACGGATTTTATCAATATCTTCCTTCTTCGCTGATACCATAAGAATGGGTGTATTCTTCGTCTTACGTATTTCCTTACAGATTTCAAATCCATCTACACCAGGAAGCATCAGGTCCAAAATATACATATCAAAGTCTTCTCCAAGAGCCTTAGCAAGCCCTGTCTTACCATTGTTTTCAATGGCAACTTGAAAGCCACTAAGCTCTAGATAATCCTTCTCTAATTCTGCAATTTCCACTTCATCCTCGATAATTAATACTTTACTGCTCATTTGTTACCTCCTGATATTTTCTTAAAACGAAATACATTACCGTTCCTACATCCTCTTTACTGGTTGCCCATATCTTACCGCCGTGATCCTCAATAATCTTCTTAACAATAGATAGACCAATACCACTTCCTCCTGCTGCAGAATTTCTAGATGCATCTGCACGATAGAAGCGATCAAACACATAGGGCAAATCCTTGGCCGGAATTCCTTTTCCACTATCCTCTATCTCAATTTGAACAAAATCTCCTACATCCTTCACCCGCAGATTAATGGTTCCATTGCCAACTCCCATATACTTAATAGAATTCCCAATAATATTATGGATAACCCGCGTCAGCTGTTCCGGATCAGCAATAATTAGCACATCATTATCTACATAATTAAAGTAAGACAGACGAATATGCTGATTTTCCAAATCCATTCCAATCTCCTCTACGCAATCCATAAAATACGCATTTACATTAATTTTCTGGAAATCATATGGAATCTTATTGGTATCAATCTTACTATATAGGGTCAGCTCATTAATCAGGGTATTCATTTCATTTGTTTTATTATAAATGGTCTTCAAATATGCCTGCTGCTTCTCAGGTGTATCAGCCACGCCATCTAGCAATCCCTCGGAATACCCCTTGATTGCTGTAATTGGCGTCTTCAAATCATGAGCAATATTGGAAATCAGGTTCTTCTGCTCTGCCTCTGCATCCAGTTTCTCCTGGGCATTCTTCTGCAAACGTTTTCTCATGTCCTCAAAGGCATTGCACAGCTCACTCATTTCATCCTTACCCTTTGGTTCTATGGTAAAGTCCAGATTTCCCTCTTTAATGTTCTCTGCCGCCTTCACCAGCTGACGAAGCTGTGGCACCAGTCCACCATAGGTCCAGGTAATAAGAATCGCTGCGGTAAAAATCAAAATCAAAATGACTGAAATCATAAAATCAATCTGCATCTTCTTAACCTCTGGCACCACGGACTTCGCTGTAGTCACAATAAAGATACTTCCCTGGTCTCCATCTGAAAAACTAAAATCAATCTGGCGAAGCAATGCGGGAGTATCTCCATCTACATATACTACCACATTATCCATATTCTCATTGTCCCCATAATCAGGCAATGCCTGCTCTGCTACCTCATTATCCTCATCAGCCCCATTATATATAATACTGTCTGCTTTTCGAATCATAAGATAAGAGCATTTCGTCTTTAGCTTATCATTTTCCGCTACCAGCTTGTCCTGGTCTAGCAGTGTATCCGGATTGTTTTGTACTGTGGCCTCCATCTCCTTATACTCCTCCGTAGTATAGCGGCTAAGCATCTGAAGGGAATTGGCCAGATATTCGTAATCCCCATCCACTCCGTACATGTTGTTAATGGACTTGGCCTGAAGCATACGGAATCCATATAACAGACAGCCTGCAAGAATAATAGGAACAAATATAATAATACAAAATGATATAATTAATCTTTTTTTCAGTTTCAAGTTATCACCTCTACTGCTATCTTACCATTTCTTTCGCCGCTAGCCTATGGAAAACAACTAAAATTTCTATAAACTTTTTATATACGAAAAAGCAGACCAGAAAATGTTACCATCTGGCCTGCTGTTACCTGTTATGTACTTACGATTCTATAAATATTTCTTCAAAGCTTCTACCTTGTCTAATGCTTCCCATGGAAGGTTCAAATCATTACGTCCAAAGTGTCCATAAGCTGCTGTCTGCTTGTAAATTGGTCTTCTTAAATCCAACATCTTAATGATGCCGGCTGGACGAAGGTCGAAGTGCTCTCTTACGATTTCAACCAGCTTGTCATCTACCAATTTTCCTGTTCCAAAGGTATCCACCATAATAGAGGTTGGCTGAGCTACACCAATTGCATAGGATAACTGGATTTCACATTTATCAGCAAGACCTGCTGCTACAATGTTCTTGGCAACGTAGCGAGCTGCATAAGCTGCAGAACGGTCAACCTTCGTGCAATCCTTACCGGAGAAAGCACCACCGCCGTGACGAGCCATTCCACCGTAGGTGTCAACAATAATCTTACGTCCTGTCAAACCGGCATCTCCGTGAGGTCCACCAATTACAAAACGTCCCGTTGGATTAATGAAGAACTTGGTCTTATCATCAATTAACTCTTTTGGAAGAATTGGATCAAAGACATATTTTCTAATATCTTCATGAATCTGTTCCTGGGTTACATCCTCATCATGCTGGGTAGATAATACCACTGCTTCTAATCTCTTAGGCTTACCAGCTTCATCATATTCTACAGATACCTGGGTTTTACCATCTGGTCTTAAGTAAGAAAGGGTTCCATCCTTGCGAACATTGGTAAGCTGTAAAGCTAATCTATGAGCAAGAGAAATTGGATATGGCATATACTCCTCTGTCTCATTGGATGCATAGCCAAACATCATACCCTGATCACCGGCTCCGGTATCTAAATCATCTGTAAGCTCTCCGGCTTTTGCCTCTAATGCTTTGTCAACACCCATTGCAATATCTGCTGACTGCTGATCTAATGCAACCATAACTGCACAGGTATTTCCATCAAAGCCTGTCTTAGCATCATTATATCCGATTTCATTTACGGTATTACGAACAATTGCAGGAATATCCAAGTTCGCTTTGGTTGTAATCTCTCCTGTTACCAGAACAAATCCGGTACATGCTGCTGTTTCGCAGGCAACACGGCTCATAGGATCTTGTGCCATGCAGGCATCTAAAATTGCATCACTAACCGCATCACACACCTTGTCTGGATGTCCTTCTGTGACAGATTCAGAGGTAAATAATAATTTTTCCATTTGATTCCTTCTTTCCTGGCCTAAGGCCAATTCTGTTAATAAGTCTTTATTTCTCAAATTGGGAAATAAAAAAATCCGCGTAAGCGGATTCAATTGTCTAAGATAATCAAATCCCCTTATTGTTCGAGTAACTCGCTCAGGTTGGCACCTTCCTACTTGGGGTTGCCGTGGCTTCATCGATCCTTTGTATCTCCACCACTCTGAATAAGAGAACGGTCTATATGGAATTTTCAAATCTTTGTGACTTCTTTAAGAATTTACACCCATGTCCTATGTTTGTCAATGGATTACCACCTTCATTTTCTATCTGTTGTAGCCAGGATATATACAAATATATAAAATTGTATTGCAATCCATTGGTTTATGCATATATAATGCAATTAGTGTATTTTTTAGATTTGGGGGAAAATATGAAAAAAACAGCCGTTAAAAACCTGAAGCCAGGTATGGTTCTTGCAAAGTCCATTGCTACTAAGCACGGACAATCCATCGCTTCTGCACACACAGTACTTACTGCACCACTGATTGCCCGTCTTTCCTTCTATAAGATTGATAGTGTGGATATCGAAGAGAATACTTCCACTCTGGCATCAACCTATTCTTACTCACAAAAGCTAAAGCAAAGTCAAAATTTTCAAGATTTTCAATTAAATTATTCCAAAGGAATGGCTGAATTAAAAATGCAGTTTGATCACATCTGTAAAGGGGATGCTACCATATCCTATGACTGTTTGATTCAGGAAGCCGAGACTGTTTTTGCTGCCAAGACCTCTTTGGAGTTATTCGATATGCTTCACCATATGAGAGGCATTGATGACAGCATCTTTGCCCATTCCATTAATGTTGCTTTGATTGCCAGAGCTATGGGGCGATGGTTGAAGCTGTCTAAAGCAGATTTAGATCTCTTAACCGTTGCCGGACTGCTTCATGATATTGGCAAAACACAGATTCCCGATGCAATCCTTAACAAGCCTGGGAAATATTCTCCGGAGGAATGGACCCTAGTACAGCAACATCCTCTGCTGGGACACAAGCTGTTGAAACCAATGGAGCTGGATAATCGCATTAAGCTGGCTGCCTTGCAGCACCATGAGAGACAGGATGGTTCCGGATATCCAAGAGGTCTTGGTGGTGATGAGATTGACGACTTTGCATCCATTGTCGCCATTGCTGATGTATATGACGCAATGACTGCTGCTAGGTCCTACCGGGTTCCCATGTGTGCATTCCAGGTAATTGCCGCCTTTGAAGATGATGGATTGCAGAAATATAACACCAAATATATTCTTACCTTCTTAGAACGAATTGCCAATGCATATCAAAACAGCCGTGTTATTTTAAATGATGGGCAAAGCGGACAAATCATCTATATCAATAAGGGCTTTCTATCAAAGCCTGTGATACAGACGGACGAGGGCGTTATTATTGATTTATCCAAAGATCATGATTTATATATCAAATCAATGGTGTAATAAAAAGCGAGATTAGATATCATTTCTTCAATGATTTCTAATCTCGCTTTTCTTATACCTGTCTATGGAACGTGAAGATATCTAGGATACCTTCAATACAAATTTCTGAATCTCTTTCTCCGAGGTAGTTTTCTCAATCTGTGCTCCCAAAAGCTGCAGCTTCTTCTCAAACTCCTCATATCCTCTTTGAATATAATGAATATCATCTACGATGGTAACACCATCTGCCTGCAATCCAGCAATCACCAAAGCTGCTCCCGCACGTAAATCCGGTGCACTGACTCTGGCTCCTGTATAATGATGTACGCCATTAATAATGGCGATATTGCTTTCCACCTTAATATTGCCGCCCATACGAGCCAGCTCATCTACATATTTAAACCGATTCTCAAAAATACTTTCTGTTACTGTGCTAGTACCCTCTGCCAATCCCAGAACCACTGCCATCTGTGGCTGCATATCTGTAGGGAATCCAGGATAGGGTAAGGTTGTTACTTGAGTATGCTGTAGGGGCTTGCTTGCAACTACACGTACTGCATCATCAAATTCCTCTACCTCACAGCCTGCCTCAATCAGTTTAGCTGTAGTTGCCTCTAAATGCTTCGGAATTACATTCTTCACAGTTACGTCTCCACGGGTTGCCGCTGCTGCAAACATAAAGGTTCCCGCTTCAATCTGATCCGGGATTACAGAGTATTCTGTCTTATGAAGCTTCTCCACACCTACAATACGAATCACATCCGTACCTGCACCACGGATATTTGCCCCCATACTGTTTAAGAAATTGGCAACATCTACCACATGAGGCTCTTTGGCAGCATTTTCAATAATGGTCTTTCCTTCTGCTAATGCTGCTGCCATAACGATATTAATGGTAGCGCCAACAGAAACCTTATCCAGATAGATATGATTTCCCACTAACCGGTCTGCTTTGGCCGATATCAGACCATAACTGATATCCACATCTGCTCCCAGTGCGCGAAATCCCTTAATATGCAAGTCAATAGGGCGACTTCCGATATCACAACCTCCTGGAAGTGCCACCTCTGCCTTCTTATATTTACCTAATAGCGCTCCTAGAAGATAATAGGACGCACGAATTCTCTTAATATATTCATAGTCTACACTTAAGCTGCCAATATGCGCACCATTAATCTTGACCGTATGCTTATCAATCCGCTCAACAATGGCTCCAATGTCAGCCATGGCTCCTAGAAGAACATTAATATCATTTACATTTGGCAGGTTATCTATTGTTACGGTCTCATCCGTCATGATGGAGGCAGCCAAAATCGCCAGCGCTGCATTTTTCGCTCCGCTGATTTCCACTTCTCCCACTAACGGTGTTCCACCTTTTATTACATATTGTTCCATTTCACACCTCGATACTTTTTCAACAAACACATTATTATAGTAGCGATTCAATTCTTTTGTCAAGGGAATGTTCTTCCCGATTTGTGTACAATTTTAGGAAAAAAGATATTGCATCTATTCTTTTAATTTTAAGCTCATCATGTGAATTATACCACACCTTGACCCACGGGGTAAATATTTATCTATGTTTAGTATATTCTTTTTTGAAGAGAGGGTGACTGCTTTCTGATTTTATCCAATAACTACCAAAAACAGCAGGTGTATTTTCCTAAGAATCTTTCACCTGCTGTTTCTATTTTTGTATTAATTTCCAATATTATTCCTGCGTTGTAGTATCCGTTTTGTCTGTGGTGTCGCTGTTGTTTGTTGTCTCTGCTGCCTTAAACAAATTCTTAAAGGTAACCTTTGCCCACTGCTTCTTGTCAACGGTCCATTTGTCATCCTTCTTCCAGCCATCTAAGATATCATTGTAATAGTCTGTCTTCTTCTCTTCTGCAAGAGATTCCATCTTAGTAGCTGTAGCCTCTTCATCATATGCCTTGTCCAAACGAATAACGTAATAGCCAGTGCCTTCTACCTCAATAACGTCCGATACCTGTCCTTCGCTTAATGCATCTGCTGCCTTAATTACCGCTTCGTTCATTGTGGAATAATCCTCATCTGCTCCATAAGAATAAGTAGATGCTGTCTGTCCCAATACTGTTACGGTAGTATCAAAATCTGCAGAGGTAGCCAGGGTTTCTGCCTGAATCTTCTGCATTGCTACTTCATCCTCCGTAAGTGCTACCGCATTACCGGAAGAATCTGTGGTAGACTGGGTATTAAATTCTACATAAGAGAAGGTTCTCTGTGCTGCTTCTTCGTTGGTAACCGTTGCATCTGCCTTGGCCTCAATGGCACTGGTCATCTTCTGGGTGTAGGTATTTAGGGTGAGCATGGTCTTTACATATTCTTCTGTAGCTCCCAGCTGCTCAATCGCTTCCTCAGAATTGTTTTTCATAAAGTCCTTGGCTGCCTGGTCAATCTTCTCCTGCTCCTCATCAGTGATGGTAACATCATATTCCGATGCATGAGCTTTGAGAAGATAGGATTCTTCGATTTGTTCCAATACATTGGACTTCACATCCTCTTCAAAAGTATTGCCTTCGCCATAGAGATCCTGGCTCCACATATCTTCTCCAAAATAGTTAATATAGGTCTCGTCATATAGTGCCTGACTATATTTTGCCACAAAATTACCATAGCCTAAAGAAATCGTCTCCTGACTCTCTCCTTCAAATATGGTTGCCAGCTTGGCATCCTTATTCATAGCACATCCGGTCAATCCTGTGGTACATACCAAAAGCAGTGCCGCTGCTGCTGTTGCATATTTTCTCATTTTCATACAATACCTCTCAATAAATCCTTGACCCATTTTTGTATTTGCTCCTGGCAAATGGGTCTACACTAAAGCCTATTATATACGTTTTGCCTCAGGCAGGCAACTGAACTTTTTGTGAAGCCTACGCCTCCTGCTCCACTGCAATCTCTGCCAAATCCTGAACAAAGGTGCTCACGACCTGTGGCAGGTCCTTGGGCTTAATCTTATTATTTTTCTTATAATAATAGGTAAACTCCGGTGCTGCTTTGTCTGCATAGAAGGTAGCATAGGGCTGATGCTGCTGTAACACCTGGGGAATCATTGCCGGATTAATTCTTGCCTTCTCATACAGCTTAAAGTGAACTGCCTCTGGCTTCTGAGAGATTTCCGTAATGTAGGCCTTGTGAGCGGCCAGCTTCATCTGTGCTATCAGCAGAAGATTTAATACCGGCTTGGAAGGTTCTCCAAAGCGGTCAATCAGCTCATCTAGCATTTCATCCTTATCCTCTTCGCTGGCGATTTCTGCAATCCGTTTATAAATATCCAGCCGCTGAACCTCACTGGTAATATAGGAAGGGGGAATGTAGGCATCAATATCAATATCCACCGTGGTTTCGAAGCTTTCCTCCACAATAAGACCTTTTTCCTTCTTCACTGCTTCATTTAACATCTTACAGTACAGGTCGTATCCCACTGCTGCCATATGACCATGCTGCTCTTCTCCTAACAGGTTACCTGCACCACGAATCTCTAAATCTCTCATGGCAATCTTAAATCCACTGCCCAGGTCTGTAAATTCCTTAATGGCAGCAAGCCGCTTCTCTGCCACCTCCTTCAGCATCTTATTTCTTCGATACATCAAGAAGGCATAGGCAGTACGATTACTTCTTCCCACGCGTCCCCGCAGCTGATACAGCTGTGATAATCCCATATTATCTGCATCATGAATAATAATAGTATTCACATTGGAAATATCAAGACCAATCTCTATGATGGTAGTGGATACCAGCACATCAATTTCCTTATTAATAAATCCATACATAATCTGCTCTAACTGTGTTTCCTTCATCTGTCCGTGGGCATAGGATACATTTGCCTCCGGTACCAGTGCCTCAATTCTTGCTGCTACGTCTGCAATTTGATTTACCCGGTTAAATACATAATATACCTGTCCGCCTCTGGCCATTTCCCGAACAATTGCTTCCCGAATCATTTCTTCATTAAACTCAAACACAAAGGTCTGAATCGGCATTCGTTCCATAGGTGCTTCTTCAAGCACACTCATATCCCGAATTCCTATCAGGCTCATATGCAGGGTCCTTGGAATCGGCGTTGCTGACAGACAAATGACATCAATATTTTTCTTCATCTGCTTGATTTTCTCTTTATGAGTCACTCCAAACCGCTGTTCCTCATCAATAATCAACAGTCCCAGATCCTTATATTTCACATCCTTAGATAACACTCTGTGGGTACCAATCACAATATCCACCTTGCCGGCAGCCAGCCCTTCAATGGCCTTCTTCTGCTGAGCGGCACTGCGGAAGCGGCATAATAGCTCTATATTTACCGGATAGTCCTTCATCCGTTGAATAAATGTATTATAATGCTGCTGTGCAAGAATCGTGGTTGGCACCAGATAGACTACCTGCTTACCCTCCTGTACCGCCTTGAAAGCAGCACGGATGGCAATCTCCGTCTTACCATAGCCTACATCTCCACAAATCAATCGGTCCATAATCTTAGGGCTCATCATATCCTGCTTCACTGCTTCGATGGCATTTAGCTGACTGTCCGTCTCCTCATAAGGAAAGGTTTCTTCAAATTCCTGCTGCCACACAGTATCCGGGCCATAAACATAGCCCTGTTCATTCTGGCGAAGAGCATACAGCTCTACTAACTCCTTGGCAACAATACCAACGGCTGACTTAACCTTGGACTTGGTTTTCGCCCATTCCTGCCCACCTAACGTGTTCAGCTTTGGACGCTTTCCCTCTCCACTTCCATATTTCTGGATAGCATCCAGCTGGGTGGCAAGAATATACAAATTGCCTCCCTTAGCATATTCAATCTTAATGTAGTCCTTCATTACCTTGTCTACTTCTATCTTCTCGATTCCTCGATAGATGCCAAGACCGTGGCTCTCATGAACAACATAATCTCCTACATTTAAGTCAGAAAATCCTGCAATTTTCTCACCTTCATAGAGACGTTTCTTCTTTTTTTTCTTATGCTCCTGACCAAAAATATCACTTTCTGAAATCACCACAAAGGCACTGTCCGGATATTCATAGCCTCGCTTTACCTTACCAGGTGCTACCATAATCTCGCCTGGATATACAGCGTGGTCATAATCCTCTGTATAGAAGCAGTTTAAGTCCTGGTCCATCAAATCCTGTGCCAAGCGCTTTGCTCTGGTGCGGGAGGAGCTAAGAAGTATCACCTTGTATTTATTGTGCTTATAGGTCTTTAATTCCTTCACCAGAAGCTCAAAGCTGTTATTATATGCATTCACGCTCTTGGAACGAATATAGTATCTCTGGGCAATTTTCACAATATTGTCTCTGGCATCCAGGGTGGATAAGATGACACCCGGATAGCGAGACAGCTTACCAATCATCTCGTCCTTGGTGGCGAGCATCTCCATCTGTCTGGGCAGAAGGTATCCCTTCTCCAGTCGGTGGGTCATACTTTCGGAAAACTCTGCCTCTACAACCCGTCCCTGTTCCTCCAGGCGTCCGATTTCATCTAAGAACAGACAGGTATCCTTTGGAAAATAATCCAGAATGCTAACGGTTTCTTCACAGAAATATGGCAAATGTGTCTCGATATCCTGACTCATTCCCCATTCTCTTGTCTCCTCAATCATCTGCTGGGTATTGCTGAGAATCCGATGTGCCTCCTCCGTCTTCATTTCCTTCCGATATCTGGCAGAAAGCTCCTTGGCATCTGCTTCCATAGCCGCAAGGCCTGCCTCTAATTCCTTGTGGGATAGAATCAGCTCTACCGCCGGATAGATGGTAATCTCATCAATATTTTCCACAGATTTCTGATTCGTTACATCAAAATAACGGAGAGAATCCACTTCATCTCCCCATAATTCCATTCGTACTGGCGTATCCTCTGTCAATGGATAAATATCTACGATGCCACCGCGAACTGCAAATTCTCCTGGATGCTCCACCTGGGAAACCGCTTCATAGCCCAGGGAAATCATCTGCTGCCTCAGCTCCTCCAAATCTATGGTGTCTTCCTGAGACAGATAGAGAATTCCCTGTTGCATCCTTTGCCTGTCAGGCATACGGTTCATTAATGCATCAAATGTGGTAATCATAGTAACATGCTTCTGTTCCATGATTGCCTGTAACGCCTTCATTCTCTCCTTGGTAAGAGTATTCCCCCGGATATCTGATTGATAAAACAGCAAATCCTTGGCAGGATAATATACCGTATCCGGTTCAAAAAAACGGTACTCATCATAAAGCTGTTTTGCCCGAAGCTCGTCGAAGGTTATAATAACTTTATATGGCAGGTCATATCCCAGTCCATAGATTACATGTGCCTTCTGTGCATCCATGCAGCCAGACAGCTCGTATATTTTCTTCTCTTTGCGCAGGTTGTCCCTTAAGGACTGTACTTCCACCAATGTGGAAAATGGTTCTAAGAATGCCTTCATTTATTCTACCTTACCATTGTATTCATTCATTGCCTGGTCAATTTCTCCTTGGACCATAAGTTGAATAGCCCCAATTGCCCGTTCAAAGGACTTCTCTACTAACGCCCTATCGTCCCTGGTAAAATGTCCCAGCACATGGTTAATCATATCTCCCTGGGCAGGAACTGCTCCTACACCTATCTTAATTCTGGCAAACTCCTGGGTGCCGCATCGCGCAATAATACTTTTCAACCCATTATGTCCTCCGGCACTGCCCTTTCTTCGAATTCGAATAGTGCCTGGTTCCAGGGTAACATCGTCAGAAAGTACGATGAATTCGCTGGTGGGATCCAGCTTATAGTAATTAAGAATTTCTATCACACTGTCTCCACTGAGATTCATAAAGGTCTGAGGTTTTGCCAGAATTACCTTCTGTCCCTGGATGATTCCCTTCCCCAAGACGGCATGAAATGCCAGCTCCTTCATAGTTATATTATATTTATCTGCCAGCAAATCAATACAATCAAAGCCTACGTTATGTCTTGTCTTGGCATATTTACTGCCTGGATTACCCAGCCCAATAATTAGATACATGGTATGTCCTCACTTTTTTATTTATTTGCTTACCATCTATTCTTAGTAGATTTTTCTTAGGGAATTCCTTACACGATTTGCAACAATCCGAGGTGTTGTAGGTTTGTAAATAAAATTATCCGCACCTAGCGCAAGAAGTTCTTCCTCCTGCTCCATATCGCCAAATTGTGTGTTTGCAATAATAATCAAATGACGAAACTGCTTGCTGCTTCTTATTTTTCGTATCAACTCCACACCATTCATCTTAGGCATCTGAAGATCTGTGATCAAAACATCAATTCCTCTTGTGTGTTCAAGAATGTCTAAGGCTTCCAATCCGCTTTCCGCTTCTATAATATCATATTCGTCTTCTAAGGAAGCTTTTATTGCGGCACGGTTGATTTCAACATCATCAACTACTAAGATTCGTCTTCTTAAGTCATCACTTTTCACCTGAATTTGCTGGCATAATGTTTCAAATAACAAATCCGGTTGAATTGGCTTGCTTAAATGTGCCGTCATCCCCGCATTTTGGGTTTCTTGTACATCATCATAAAACGCATTTGCAGTCATAGCAATAATCGGTACACTTGCTGCATCACTTCTTGAAAGTGCACGTATGGATTTTGTAGCACCAATTCCATCTAGAACCGGCATGCGAATATCCATTAAAATTGCATCATAATGTCCCATAGCTGAATCAGAAAACATTTCCACACCTTGCTGGCCATTGATTGCGTGTTCCACCAGTACTCCCTTTGCTTCTAATAATCTTGTTGCAATCTCTGCATTTAGGGGGTGGTCTTCGCAAAGGAGAATATGGCGACCAGACAGCTCTGCTCCATTTTCTACCTTTGATTGTCTCATTTTCCACTCTTTAATCTGTTCATCCGTGGCAATCGGGAATCTTGCTGTAATCGTAAAACAGGAGCCCTTTCCCTGCTGACTGGTGACGCTGATATCTCCTCCCATCAGCTGAATCAACTGTTTGGTAATAGACATTCCAAGACCTGTTCCCTGGGCTGTACTGGTTCTGCTTGCATCTTCCTGTGCAAATGCCTCAAAAATATGAGGAAGGAATTCCGGGCTCATACCGATTCCAGTATCCGTAATGATAATCTGATCTGTAATTACCCCATTCTCTACACTAATGTTTTTGATCGTTATATCAATTTTTCCACCAGCTGGTGTAAATTTCACGGCATTGCTCACAACATTCATAATGACCTGCTCCATGCGGGCAACATCGGTGTATAATACAGTAAATGGTAGGTTATCTGCATGAACTTCATACTTGAGGTTCTTGGCCTCAATACTTGTTTTTGCAAGGCCAATCGCCGTATTAAAGAATGTTCTTCCCTCGCACACCACCGGATGCAATTCCAGCTTTCCACTTTCAATTCTATTCACATCAAGCGTATCATTAATTAAGTTTAACAGATATTTTCCTGATATTTCCAGCTCGTCTAAATCTCGAAGAATATCTCCATCCTCTGTGGCATCCTTTAGAATATGGGTCAGTCCTAGTATTCCATTTAAAGGTGTTCGCATATCGTGGCTCACTCTAGACAAGAATTCTGTTTTTGCTTTATTGGCATTTTTTGCATCCTTTAAGGCTTTCTCTAAATCCTCTTTTTGATTTTCCCACTCTGCATTAATATTACGCAGGATACCCGTCACACGAAGTATATTATGATTTTCATCAAATTCAACATGTCCTGTTACTTCTGTCCATTGATAGTTTCCATCTTTCATCAAAAGTCTTACAATGACAGATGTATCCATATTGTTCTGGCTGATTTGACGCAAATAATTGCTCACCTTTTTCACATCATCTGGATGAATGCACCTAAGCGCACTTTTCCCGCCTCGTATCGCTTCTGGTCCATACTCATTCAGCATATACCGTCCGAAGGTTTCCGATGCATAGAAGTTCTCTTTGGCATCCATTTCAAAGTACGCGGTTTTAGTAATATCTAAAATTGCACGATAATAATCCTGTTCCGCTTTGGCGCGCAATGCATCTGCACTAACCGGTGCCTGTACAGCATAAAAAACTGCTGCATCATCCTCCTCTAAAATAGCGTTTTTCATAATGACGGAATCAAGACTGAGCCAAACAGCACTTCCATCTTTTCCATAAACGCGATAATTCACATGCGTAGGTTCACCAGTGACCAGGGAATTTTTACAGGCAGCTCCTACGCGAGGATAATCCTCTTCAAATACCAGCTTGCGTGAATCTGGATTCATCACCTTCATGATATCTGCTGCATCATCATATCCACAAACCCTTGCCAGGCCATCAGATACATAATCCGTTGGAATTCTTCCATCTTTTTTCACGCGATATATGGCTACCCCACCTGGGATATTATCAAGTAACGCCGTCAGTCTAAACTGTGCATCTTCAATCACCTGTTTGGATTGCATTAGTTCGTTGCAGTCTGTAAAGGATGCATATACAATCATCTGGTTACTATTTTGTTCCACAACGGAAGCAGCAAGATTAAGCCAAACCCAGTCGCCTTTTTTATTTTGAATTCTATACTGCACTGCAGACTCTGTTTTTCCAGACGTAAGTGCCAAAATCAATGCATTCATTTTTGCAATGTCTTCCGGATGGATGACGGTTATATGTTTTTTCCCCAGAAACTGCTTTCTTTCCTCTCGGGAAAAACCTAACATCTTATAGTATGCATCATTTAAAAAAGATAGCTTAGCAATACCATCTTCTATCTCATATATTCCAATACCTCCTGGGACTCCATTTACCAGCTGTTGCAATTGCTTCTGCCCCTGTATAATCTGCTGCGCTTCCTCACTGACGGGTGTATGCATGGCATAAAACACTGCCACATCATCCTCTGCTAGTTCTTCAAATTCAATCTGCCTTGCATCTAATCGTATCATTATCTCCTGCTTTGCTTTCGTGTAGATGCGATATCGGATGCTAATAGGATCTCCACCCTGAAAGCTTTCTTTAATTGCTTTTTGAATGAGTGGAATATCCTCTGGTACAACATTGATATAACTATTATCTTTCAAATATGCGAAGAACTCATCCTTATTATAGCCTGACATTGTAGCTAATCCATCGGAAATGTATTCTGTAATAACTCTACCATCCTTTTTCAATCGATAGATTGCAATTCCACCTGGAATATTGGACATAATTGTTTTCTCATACATCCTGTTTTTATCTAATGCCACTTTCAGCTTATAATTATCCAATTGTGCATTTGGTACAGACGCATGAACATTGCAAATCAACCATCCATCTTCCTGGGAATACACGCAGCAGACCGTGCCTCGAATCAGGAAATCATTGGCCACTCCCTCCATCTCTTCTTGCCTTCCGCTTACGGTAAACAAAACAGCTTTCTCTTGAAGAATCTGTTTTTGTGGTGCATCAAACTGGACATCTATTCTATCTGAAAAGGCCTCCACATCCGCTTCTAACAGTTTTCGAAGTTCATCCTTTCCATTTGCACTGTCATTATGCTCTGTTCCTACCCATTGTATGTCTTCGGTAACACATTGTAATGTATTCTCTACATTTCGTTCCTCATAATAGGCTTGAATTAAAGTGTTCAGCACTTCTTCTGCACTGTGATATTTCATAGCGATTACCTCTTTTGTTATTTTTCCAAATATTTTGCCAATACATCATACATAATTTCCGGTTCAATTGGTTTGGCAATGTGTGCATCCATCCCTGCATCTATACATTCTTTCACATCTTCCTGGTATGCATTTGCAGTCATTGCAATAATCGGTATCTGCGTTGCATCTCTTCGACTTAACTTGCGAATCTCTTTTGTAGCCTGCATTCCATCCAGCACCGGCATTCGAACATCCATCAAAATTGCATCATAATAGCCATCTACAGATTTTGCAAACATTTCTACGCCAACCTGTCCATCCTTAGCATGTTCTATCAACATTCCCTTCTTTTCCAAAAGTCGGCATGCAATCTGTGCATTCAGCGGATGATCTTCGCAAAGCAGAATACGCTTTCCCTTTAATGCTGCCAGATTATATTCCAGGGTATTCTCCACCTGTGCCATCTCGTGGCTTATAGCATAGCTCATTAGAACCGTCACTGTGGTTCCTTCTCCTAGTTTACTTTGAATCGATATGTCACCACCCATTAAATCAACCAACTGTTTAACAATTGACATTCCCAAGCCTGTACCGTTCTCGCGTTCTGTATTCATTCTACCCTCTTGGGAAAACGCCTGAAATATTTCAGGTAAGAACGCTTCACTAATTCCAATTCCAGTATCTCTGATAATATATCGATCTGTAACGGTCTCTTGGGTAATAGAAACAGATTCCATAATCAACTGAACGGTTCCACCTGCTGGAGTAAACTTAATAGCATTGGAAACAATATTCATGATGACCTGCTCTAAACGCGCAGCATCTGCCATAATGGGATGCCATTGTTCCACCGGAACATCTGGAAGTTGTACTTCAAGCTGTATTCCTTTTGTTTTCGCCATAATTTCTGCATTGGCCAATATGTTAACAAAAACAGCGCGACTATCTGTCGTTTGTAAATTCAGTTCCAGCTTCCCAGCTTCTATTTTATTCATATCTAATGTATCGTTGATAAGCTGGAGCAAATACTGTCCTGACACCTCTAATTGCTCAAGATCTGATTTTATCTTGTCATCCTTTACTTCGTCTCGCATCAGGGCTGCAAGTCCTAGTACCCCGTTCATCGGTGTTCTCATATCATGACTCATACGGGATAGAAATGTTGTCTTTGCCTGATTTGCTCTTTTTGCCTCTTCCAATGCGGCAATTAATTCCTTCTGCTTTCTTTCCTGCTCCTTTACTAATTGTGTTATATCCGTCTGCATAAAAAAACATGTTTGCGCATTTACATCATAGTTCGCATAGCGAATCTGTTTCGTCAGTCGCTTTCCATCCTGACCTAGCACATGAATCAAAATTTCATATGTCTTGTTTCTTGCTAGTTCTGTTTTCACTTTTTCTATAAAAAATTGTGTACGATATTGTTCTCTCTCTTCCGGAACAACCGCATGATTAACAAACCATTCTAAGCTTTCTGTATAATTTTCTTCCCGTTGAAGACCAAGCTGTCCACCCATTCTACTACTGTTTTTTCCATATAATAGAAGGGCACTATCATCCTGAAAATTGATGCTTCCCAACAAATCATAATCCGTATCTGTAATATATCCCATCACAATTTCCATTGATTTTTCCTGATCAATATCATTACAAGTATAATACAAAAACAAATCTCCGCTAGATGGCTCCTCTAGCACATAAAACCTGGCTCTAACCCAGATTACCTTCCCTGTTGGCAGTTTTCGCTGAAATTCTACAATCTGCTCCTCTTTTCCCTGTCGATATCTACGTTCTATAGTATCCATCAAAGAAGCCTCATAATATGCTTCTCGCTGTTCTTCATAAACAATATATTTGCAAATATCCTGGAATAACTCTTCCTGAGAGGAAATCGGATTGGTTTCTTTTAAACGTTCACTTCGTACGATTTCAATGATTTCATGCTTGGTAAGATTAAAGGCTGCATAAATAAGCAGACTGGAATCATGCTGCATCCGCTGACGTTCCAATTCATATTTTCTCTGATACTCCTGGTTTACCTTCTTCTCTGCCTCAATCTGATCATTCATATCTAGTACAATAACTGCGCAATACCCTTCGGCAACTTGATAGCATTGGATACTAACGTAACGATTAATTTCAGAACCATATTCTATTGTCATAACAGGCTTGCCTGTATATGCAACTTCTCCATACAGTGTATTCCACTGCTTACTTTTCTGTCCGCATACTTCTGAGTAAGTATGTCCATCTATAAGAAAAACATGGATGAGCGCAAATGCAGATGGCGATCGTTCAAACACGGTCTGGTATGGTGTAATGTCAATTTTTTGTTTTAGAATCTTCTCATCTTTTGTAATTCTCATAGCACACTTCCTTCCTGGTATTACTTGTGTGTTTGCTATCAGTTTTTATATTCATTAACATTTTCATAAGTTACAATGCAGTCTTTATTATGGCTTTTTCCAATATACAGCAAATTATCTGCTTCTAAAATTAAATGATTGATTTCCTTGGGGTTGTTTCCATAGCTGATACCCACCGTCACATGTACATCTAATGGCTTCTTCTCATATTCTAGACGCATTTTCTGTACTGCCTTATGAAAGACTTCTATTTTATGATATCCATCCTCTTTTTCCAGTCTAGTACTGATGACAAGGAATTCTTCGCCACCCCATCTTGCCACCTTAAAATCCTGCAGATATATTTCCATCAACTTGGCGATTTCTCGTAATACCAGGTCTCCGGCAACATGACCATATCCGTCATTCAGTTTCTTAAAATCATCCACATCCATCATGGCAACCAGAATCGGCGTATGATTTTTCTCGTAAATATGATCGATATACTGATTCATCTCATGTCTATTGATATTGTCAATATCTCTTTACACTTTTTTCTCAAGGATGTTCGAACTATGC
>CAZYYO010000028.1:0-29544 GCA_964650965.1 uncultured Lachnospiraceae bacterium
ATTTGCTACTACTTATTATACTTTATTTGCCTAAGGTTTACTATGACTTCTATTTCTTGTTTACTCTAATGCCATTTGGTCAAGAAGCCCCTGGCAGACGTTATGGCGACACTCTGAGACTCTGTAAGAACGTCAGCACTTGCAAGAGGCAGGGAGTATTCCCTGCCTCTTGCTTAGTACTGCTACGTTCTTACCGAAGTGCAAACGGGTCTCAGATATCACCATAATGTCTGCCAGGGGCTGAGTCTATAAGCAATATGCTACTCTAAGCTTTCTTCAATTCCTTATCTATATCCCAAAAAATCATAGCTATAATACTAATGACACTCATAATAATCGGCAAACCATAAACCAAAACTGTTTCTGCAGTTAGAACCGATGCTGCCTGGGTTGTAAGTGCACCATTATATCCACCAATCGCTAATCCCCAGCCAAGGGCTGCAGAAGCAAGACCGGTTCCTACCTTGATACCTACACTGTTAACAGAGGTAACCAGTCCTTCGAACCTTTCCCCTGTCTGCATTTCCAACAAATCTACAATATCTGGTGCGAAGGTAAAGATTCCTGCCACATAAGGAGCAAGACCTAATCCTGTAATAACTGTTGCAACCAGAACAAGCTTTAAGCTGGTGGCTCCCATAATACCAACAATACAACCTACGATATAAATAACAGAGCCTGCAATCAAGGTATTTCTTTTTCCGACTTTTCCAAACAGTTTAGGTGCAATGGCAATGCCAACAACAGAAGACAGAACACTAATTACAGCAATAATACTATATAAATTAGCATCTCCTAATACATCTCTGGAGAAGTATACATGGGTTGCAAGAACCAGTCCGTTAAGGATATATGTACAAATAAATACAATAATGGAAATATAGAAATATTTGGTATGTAATAAAGCCTTAATACCAACCTTGACATCTCCGTGAGGAGCCTGTTCTTTTCCATCCTCATCCATACAAGAGCGTTTTTCCTTAATTGCAAAGAAGGTGATTCCTTGCAGCACAAGACAGGCAATACTAAATACCAGTGCTGTCTTGGTCCATGCTCCCTGAACCTTAGAGCCACCATTTCCATTTAAAATCATTGGAGTAAGAATAGATAACAGCAGTCCTGCTAAGAAGGCAAAAATGCCTCGCACGGAACTTACCTTGGAACGATCATCCCCATCCAGACTAAAACGGGAAAGCATAGAATGATAGCTTAAATTATTAATTGTGTAAAAAATAACGGTTAACAGGAAATAGGTTACTACAATCCAAATGGTTTTCACACCAGCGGACAGATTTGATGGCACGTTATATACCAATATCTGGGTAATAACTAAGGGAATAATGCTGGCTCCAAACCAGGGTCTTGCTTTTCCCATTTTAGTCTGTGTTTTCTCAATCAGCACACCAAAAATAATATCGCTGACACCATCAAATAAACGTAAAACCAACATAATCGTTCCAACAACTCCTGCTGCCATTAAGACACTGTCCGTGTAGTACAATGTCAGCCAGGAAGAACAGAAGGTCCATACGAAATTTGACCCCAAATCTCCCAGTGCATACGCCAGCTTTTCTCCTCCACTGGTAACTCCATAGGGACGTTCTTTCTTTTCTCTACTCATTTTTTACTTCCTCCTCTTTTTGAACAATAATTGTTTTGGATACAGATTCCAGTCCTTCTCCTGATACACTGACGGTAAGTTCTCCTGGCTCTTCACCACTTTGTACAATAGCCAGCAGTCGTCCATGATAGGTGGTATAGGACATATCATGAAAGCTCTCTGTTGTTTCAGGATTACCGCTTGCCAGTGCCACCAGATGTCCCTGCCCCTCTACTGCAACCTGAAGACTGCGATCACTTAGAACATGCACGTTTCCTTTGCCATCTGTAATTGATATGTTGACATATGACAATTCCGTTCCATCTGCTGATATGGTTGTATGTTCTGGTTCCACAGTCAGCTGATATTGCTGCTCCTCTGCAGATTCCATCTGACTTTCCCCTATCATTTGTCCTTCTTTATCATAACTGATGGCACGAAGCTCTCCTGGCTCATATGCAACTTCATAAAATGCTCGACACTCCGTTAGTGGTTGTTTTCCAAGGGATTTATTATTTAAGAACAGCTCTACCTGTGTTCCCTGGCTGTATACCTGAACTTCGGCTATTTGTCCTGCATAGCCTGGCCATGACCAGCTGTCAATGGCATCTGTCAGTCGCCATTTTCCAACAGTATATAGTTCTCCTGCGTGGTTTAATGGACGAACTGCAATACATGGCTTCCTTTCAGAGCCAAATACAACCGATGCATATTTTCCCTGACTTTCCACATATCCTGTCAGATCAATACAACCGCAGCCTGCTGTAAGACAGGGATAATCCTTGGAAAATGGTGCTGTTTCTGTTCCATAGAAGGGAAGTCCTACACCTGCCTCACCCAGATAATCCCAGGCAGTCCACATAAAATCTCCAATCAGATACGGTTCCTGCTCTATGCTTGGCCAATGTGCTCCAATTTGTGCTGGGAATGTTTCGGAGCTTAGAATCACTCGCTGTGGTGCCAGATTGTGAATTCCAGGATACAGATTTTCTCCGTAGTTATATCCCACAATATCCACCTCTTCTACCACATCATGTATCAGTTCCTCCAGGCTCTCCGCTGTAATGCTTGCCATGAGCTTGGGAAGCAGCGTGATAATGTCATTTACCTCTTTACTGCCAACCTCTTCCTTTCCCTCCTTGTCATCCTGAGCTTTTTGTGCCTGCATATGAGCCAGTACAGACAGCATACTGTTAATGGCAATGGTTGTTGGTCTGGTTGCATCCAGTTCCTTTACCTTATTACACAGCATTTTACATATTGCAGCTCCATGAGGAAGCCCGGTATCAGTAATTTCATTTCCAATGCAATACATAATAACGGAAGGATGGTTGTAATCCTTGGAAATCAATGCTGTTAAATCCTTCTCCCACTCTTCATCAAAGCATGTAGCATAATCATAGGTAGATTGTGGAATTTTCCACTGATCGAAGGTCTCATCTAGCACATACATTCCCAGTTCATCACAAAGACGAAGGAAATTTTTACCTGCAGGATTATGGGAATAGCGAACTGCGTTAAATCCTAATTCCTTCATCTTCTGAATCTTTCTATATTCAGCACTATCATTGGTTGCTGCCCCCAAAGGACCATTATCATGATGTACGCAGCCACCCTTCAGCTTTACCGTTTCTCCATTTACTGCAAATCCTGCAGTATGAGACCATGTGATTTCTCGAATTCCATAAGAAATGGTTTCCGTATCCACAAGTCTGCTATGATTCCAAAGCTCTACCTGAACCTGATATAGATATGGGTGCTCAGCCGACCATAGACATGGGTTCTCTATCTTACAGGTTCCATTCTCTCCATGAATTTCACCTACCAGATTGCCCGCATCATAGATTTTAATAATAATATCGCTTTCTTTCTTCTTGATTGCCTCTACTTTGGCATGAATCACGGCTGGGTGAATGGATTCTGTAGTAAGCTGAATTCCCTGGGGCAGAAGATATTCCTCCTCACCAACCAGCATAGTAACCGGCCGATAAATGCCACTTCCTGAATACCATCTGGAGTTGGGCGTAAGAGAATTATCTGCAATTACTAACAGCTCATTGCTCTTACCAATTTGTATCTGCTGTGTAAGGTCAACATAGAAATTGGTATAGCCATAAATATGTCCGCCTATTTTGTTTCCATTAAGATAAATGGTGGAATTCATATAGATGCCTTCAAATTCTATTAAGACAGTCTTTCCCTGATATTCCTCTCCGAAATACAGCTCCTTTCTATAGTAATATTTTCCTCCTGGATAAAATCCACTTGCACTTCCTCCTGGCAATTTGGGATTTCTTTCTTCTGTCAGCATCGCATCATGAGGTACATTTATCGTAATCCTTGTCTCCTCATTGCCTTCCTTCCAGAATTGCCAGTTTTTATTTAAACTGATTTTCTTCATTTTCTGCTCCTTTCCTGTTGTTGCTATCATTATATTGTCTGTATCCTTTGACTCACAATAACATGACACGACTCTACCATCATTTTTTGTATCAGATTTTGACTTTTTCTGAATCTTTAAATACTATTGTTATCATTTTTCTTCATCTTTTATGCTTTTTTGTAACATATTTCAACTTAGTCAGATATGCTAATGATTTCTATGATAGAATATAATCACAAGATTTCATTAGGAGGTGCAGTATGACCATTGAACTTCATCCTACATTTCAAGGGGGAAATATTCCCATAGAACAAACCATTTCGTTTCATCAGTCCCAGGAAACAGATCAGTTCTACCAGGAATCTATTGTTCCCTTCTCTATTACCACTATAACCTGTCATTCTGATGACCATTCTCTGGATGTATATTCTATCTTTGTACCCGGAGCACAATATAACGGTACACTGCTGCATTCTATTTCCGGAAGAGAGCCTGCCAGTATGCACCAACATAATTACTTTGAGCTGGTATATGTGCTTCAGGGAAACATGTACCAGATTGTAGAAGGAAAGGAGTTTCTCTATCCCGCAGGAAGCTGCTGTATTCTTAATCGAAATACCCTGCATACAGAACTGTTCTCATCTGATTATCATGCCCTGTTCTTCACGATTACTGCTGATCTTATCAGTGATATTATGAAACCTGTGTATCCCATGTTCTTTACTCAAGAAAGAGGCATGGAGCATTCTTTTATTGCCCAGTTCTTTCAGGACAATCTTCAGTCTCTTCACGAAAGCACCAGAGATTTTCTGGATTTTGTTCCCAGAATTACAGAGCACCAGCAAAAGATTCTGGTACACGACATCTTTGAGAATATGATTCACACCATGATTTCCCCCTGCTATGGCTCCACCTTCCATGTGAAGGACTTATTATGCCAGCTTCTTTCCGTATTAAGTAATGCAGACTATTATCAGGCAGTCCATGCTACTGCAAATACCAGCATGGATTCCCTGCTTTTTGCCCGAATTGACCAAATTCTAGAGGAACACAATGGCCGAATCAGCAACCATGAGCTTTCAAAAATGTTAAGCTATAATGGAACTTATCTGGGAAGAATCGTAAAGAATCACACAGGAATGAGCCTCTTTGATTACAGCATGACCTTCACTATGAAGGCCGCCTCTGATTTATTATTAAATACAAATAAAAATGTGTCCCAGATTATGGAAGAACTCCACTTCTCTAATCGGACACATTTCTATCAGGTTTTTTCTCAATATTATCAAATGACTCCGGCTCAGTATCGCCAAGCCGGACAAAAATAAAGACTGGCTTATTGCCAAAAATCCTCCACTGTGTGAAAAATATTTTTATATATAGAGGCTATCATCATAATATGACATAGAATACTGTACAAATATATTTTCTTCTCCTGTATTCTGCTTCGTCCCTTATTACAGATGCATAATCCCAATAGCATAATAATGGCCATAGAAATAAAATAACGGCCTTGAACCCCTTCCACGTAAATATGGTTTGCTCTGGTACTATATAAAAACATTGCCACTACTGGTAACGAGCCTACAAGTACTCCAATGCTCAGCATACCAACTATGTACCCTCTTTTATTGCAGTGCATATACTTCACCCGTTGAATATCTTCCTGCCGTCCCTGTGCTGCTTCGTATAACAGAACAATATATGGTGCATAGCTTGCAATATCCACATGAAGATTCATGCTACTTAATCTGGCTCCAAAAAGTTGAACAAACCACTCTCCTATATGAAGGAAAAAATTGTATCCCAATAGCAGCATACTAGCAGGCTCCCTTATCAATTTCTGCAAACTGTATGCCTGCTCCTTTGGAAAGGTTCTGCACATATGGGGTTCCCATAGCAGCTGCCCTAGCATCTCTCTCTTGCAAAATATAATAGCAGTGCCTGCCATAAGAGCCACTACAGCCAGCCCCCAAAAAGTCCTTCGAACCCATTTTATATGATGATATTTTAATAAAAGAACTAACATAGGAACGAATGCTACTGGTGCAGCACCAAAATTTTTAACTGGCAATATCAGAATAGAAGCCATAGCCAGTAATATGAACCTATTAAAATTCTTCTTATCCGCTTTCCATAGTGACCAGTTGGCATATTCCTGATGAAACAAAATCTCCACAGAAATAGAGCAGATAAGAATGGTCAATCCTATCAACCACATATCATAGGAGATACAGGATATTTGGTGGATTGTCTCTGGCAGCATACTCATCACAAATAAAACATTTCGTCCCACTGGAATAATTCCAATACAATACGCTCCTATGATTGCAAATATAAGAATATTCCAAAATCTGGCACACACAATTACTCCCGGCAGACTAAGACCCATACACTTTCCGATAAGAATGCCTATAATTGAAGGAAGATATGCTGGTATCTGTAGCTTGTAGGACGAAACAGGGTCATAATTCTTATAAAAATACGTGGATGAAACCCAGACTTGACTGTTATTGCTACAAGGCTGAAGCAACATATCGTGATAAGCATCTATATAATCCCTGGTAAACTCAGAATGAGCTATAATTTCTCTTAGCTTTAGCTCTTTATCGCCTTTACGAATGGCAATTATTTCCGCCTCTTCTCCGATGTCTCGTTGAAAGTATTCCAGAATCTGAATGCTTCTGGAAAAGTGTCGCAGCTCATCTGATTTCATACAGCCAGGGATTAACAATGCATAAATGAATCCTGTCAAAAGTACAGCATAGAAATAAATACGATGTAGCTTCCATTTCCAAATATAAATCATGGCATAACTTCCAACAGAAAGTGCCCACAGTAAGAAAAAAACAATTTTGATAATTACATAAATTCCACCGGTGGTACGACTCCCTCCTGCTGCCACCCAAATATCCTGGGAATCCTCTTTTCCATTGAAGTAGCATTCATATTTTGTTCCCAGATACTCCTTCCCTAAAAAAAGCGACAGGGAACTGTTCTCGCTCTCCGGCAATGTAATAATAAGGCGACCATAAGCCCCTCTTTGCCCTTTGATAACCTTCGGGAAAATAATTCTAAGATACTCGTCTCTACAAGCGTCCTCTGCTAAATCCCCCTCGAACCACACCTGACCTGTGTCCCGTGCCTGAACCATAACATGAATTTGATGATGCGTATTGGTATTCGCCTGTCTTATCTGAATTTCACTTAATACATCTGCCTTATTCACAAATTCCTGCACCAGCTCATCTCCTGGCGACAGTGACATTTCAGTTGTCTGCTGCACTGTGCAATCCCATGCCTCCCATCTTCTAAGATAGGTTCTCACAAACAGATATGTCACTGCCACCAAAAGAGTCAGCATCAGAAATACCACCACATCTTTTTTTCTAATATGAAGATTACTTTTGATTTGATAAGTATGCATCACAATAATCTATAGAGGTTTCCCAATAGGCGTCAATTACAGAACTGTCAAATTCACATGTATGATTGGATTTCGACAGGGTATAAAATACATGGTCAACCTGATTTTGATTCAACAAGCCATTTAGTCTATTTCCATGTTCATAGCCAACAATAATGTCCTCCTGAGCATAGGCCATAACTGTAGGCACGGTATCTACATTTACGTAATTAGCAGGTGAAACCTGATTTAGTGCCGCATCTTTCTCTTCCTCATTCATGGAGGCGTAACCAGGAATCATTTTAGCTGCAAATGTATCAAACAGCATTGTAGACTGCATGATTCCAGGTGCAAAAGCTTCTGGACATAAATCAGCAGGTCCTACTTCCTCAAAGACAAGTGATACAGGAATTTCTGCTGCCTTAGGTCTTTCATATGCATACAAAAGTGCCAAGTGTCCACCTGCAGAATACCCCGATGTCGCCATTTGATCAACGGTATATCCCATATCAGATGTCTGACGATAAATCGTATTAATGCACTGCTGCATATCATCTAAAATATCATTCATGCTCTGTGCCGGATTACTTTCGTATCCAAAAAGTCGATAGTCAATATCTGCTGTAATATACCCTTCCCTTGCCATTTTGGCACAGGCATAATCCATAGACTCCTTGTCTCCGCTGGTCCAGCTGCCTCCATGAGTAAACAGAATGAGAGATACCGGTTGTTCCTTATTCAGATTCTTTGGAATAAATAAATTATATTCATTTCTCACACTTCTGGTATCATCATATATCTGATTGCGGTAAATGTATGCCTCGGTCTCTGTTAATTCTGGCTCTGTCATTCTGGCATTCTTCCAAAAAGCCTGTACCCATGCTTTCGTATCCTCATCCAGCGTGTCTGGATTGCTTACGCTCATAACTTGAAGTCCATTAAAAGGAACCCATTTTCCCTGTTTTTCCACAGCATTATAGATATTGTAATAGGTTGCCGGAGCAGACAGGTTCATACTGCTGTTTTTTGCACGAAATCCCAGAATCAATCTGGCATATCCTGATGTATCCTGTGAGAAGTCTGGTCCATTAATGGTAACATCTACTGATACGTCATCTCCATATTTCACTTCAGATTCATGTTCCATAGTCCATACTTCATTCCACAGACGAATGGAAGACCTTGCTACAAGCGTTGCTGAATTAAATGGGAAATGAAATCCATTCTTCTTCACCTCCACTGAGCCTACCCGATTGGCGAGAAGTGGTGTAAACCATTGTCCAATATCCTCTGTAGGGCCTACTGTTTCCTGAAAAATTCCGTATTCCGTTCGATAGAATCTTCCACCATGTTCAACTACAATTTTACCTTGAATATCAATATTACCCCTTGCCTGTACAGTTCCTCCATCCCGAATTGTCAGTGTTACATTTTCAGGAATTGTCAGTGTTTTTCCACTCTTAATAATGTAATTTCCTGTAACATCAATGTCCTGTGTTAATCTGGTATTTTTGCAGATAATAAGATTATCTGATACAGTGGCTGCCGATACTTTCATTGTTATAAGTGGACAAAGCATTAACATAATAATAAGTATTGACAGCAATCTCGTTCCTTTGTACTGTTTCCATATCCTTTTCATTATTACTCCTTTCCTGTGGCATCTAACTACCATGGTGGTGCATACAATCACTGATTGATGCACATCTATTACTATATGTTAAATATACTCTCGCGATTTTTCATCTACATCATATTTTTTTGCGATTATATCATGGGATATTGCGGACAATACTCCATCTTCCAAGCAAAACGTCTCATCACAGATTTGTAGCAGCGTGGGGCGGTGGGTAATTATAAGACATGTTTTATTACGAAATTTACTCTGTAGATTTCGTACAATCTGTTGTTCTGTCTCCATATCCAACGAAGCCGTTGCCTCATCCAAAATCAGAATCACAGATGGTTTAATAATTGCACGGGCAATGGCTATTCTTTGTGCCTGTCCTTCCGAAATAGTACCACCCTTTTCCAGTAAAACAGCATCTAATCCCTGCGGAAGTTCCTGAACAAATTCCAATGCACACGCACATTCCAATGCTCTTCGTATCTCGTACTGTGAGGCACATGGATTACCTGCCAACATATTTTCCCGTATTGTTCCGGACATCAGTGTGTTTCCCTGGGGAACATAAGATATCAAACTCCGAAACTCTTTTTGCAGACAGTACTCCTTTCCTCTTCTGTCATAAAGACAGATTTCTCCCTCCTGAGGATATATTAAAGATAACAGCATACGAACTAATGTTGTTTTTCCTGCACCACTTCGCCCTATAATGCCATAAATCCTTCCCGGAACAAAATCAAAATTCAGATGTTTAAACACTGTCTGCTTTGTTTTGTCATAAAAGAAGGTGACATCTCTACCACGCAATCCAATAGCATGATGCATCATTTCCTGCAACTCCTCTTCTTGTTGCTCGTTTTTATTCATTGGCTGTAGCTCTGATTCCTGAGGCATTTCCCAAATTTCCATTATACGGCCTGCTGATACCAGAACTCCTACCATTTGCTGTAATAAAGACTGCATCCCCATGATGGGTGTCTGTACCTGACCAACCAGTGTAAGAAGAAGTGTCACTGTCCCATAGGTTATTTCCCCCTGAGTCAAACGCATCAGGCTCCACCCAAATGCAATGAGATACCCACCAGAGAATATTCCTCCCGTAACAGTTCCCAATGCAAAGCCTGCCAACGACTGCCTCTTAATAATTTGCATTCTTCTGGTCCAGAAATCTGTCATACGATTCTTGTTCTGCTTCTCCATGCAAAAGCTCTTCGTTACCACCAGATTCTCCATACTTTCCTGCATGAAAGCACGATATCTGGATTCATTTTCTCTTGCCTGCTTCTGAAATTTGGCTAAGATACGTCCCATAAATACCCCAAAAAGCATGCCGGCAGGTCCAAAGAATAATGCAAACACTGCTAAAATTGAATCATAGTGATAAAGGAGAGCAAATGCAGTAATCAGCTGAATAATGACGGACACTGTAGATGGCAGCATTTCAAACATACCGGAAGCTATCACGTCAATATCTCCTGTCATTCTAGTCATTATATCTCCACTGTGAAGTTTGGTAAGTGGAAGCCACTGAATCTCCATTAGTCTGCTATAAATTTCTTCTTTCAGAGAAAAGCCAAACCTCTCATACAACCAAGTGCGAAGTACTCCGGTTCCATTACTAAATGCTATATTAAATAATGTTATCCCTACCAATAAGAGAAATAACGGAAAATGAAAGTCTGGCTGTGTTCCCGTAGCTTCATCTACCACTCGCTTATTAATTGCAGCGATACCAACCCCCATGACAGACACCAGCGAGTTCAAAAGAGATATGATAATCATTTGCATCAGCCAGGGGCGAACAAAATGAATTAACCATTCACCATAACGCACGGCTTCATGACGTTTCTTATAATATTTTTTTAAAATTTCCACATTCCTGCTCCTTTAGGATCTGATTTCTTGTAAGAACAGCTGCTTCTTTATCTGGTCTACATCCCAGGTGATACATAGGTACCCGCTGTGATAATCGCTTTAACACAAGAATCGCCTGATCCATGTATTCTTCATCCCACATAGGCAGATGGCCCTGCTGTAGTAATATATGAAATGCTTCCTGCGTAGACAAACGACGAATTTGATTTTCCTTCTCCTTACCAAGATGAACCATCGCTGCAACTTTTCCATTGTCCTGACACAGAATATGATCGCTGCCATCCCATGGCATTCCATATGCCACTGCTCCCTGTTTCGTTGGATACACTGCCGGGGCATCACTTGATATAATTTTACTGTGGAATGTATCCTGCCACAATCTTGCCTGGGTTGATTTTCCCATTCCACTGGACCCCATAAACAGGACTGCTGCACCTCTTTCCAATACACAGGAAGCATGCATAATAATTCCTTGACATGCAGGAAGAATTCCGTCCATGGCAACTCTCATCCCATTTAAGCATTCATCACCTTCGACGCTCGGATAAATAATTCCTTTTTTATAATCATTGGAAATCCATACCCGACCTATATACTTTTCCTCCCTTCTGTCTTCCTGGACACGATATTCATCTGGTGGAATTTCTTCCTGTAATAAACGGGTCATTTCCTCTCTTCGATATTCATTATTACTTCTGGATAAAAAAAGCCATCCGTTTCTCCATGGAGTAACGTGAGAATCTCCCACCTGTAGAACCACTTTTGGGGGAACAAGAATCTTCTGACGACTTACATCAAAAGAAATCATATGGTTGGACGAACAGGGGATTTGAAACTGTTCCCATTCTTTGCTTAGAGGTATTGAAGGCATGATTACTTTCAGATTTGCAAAAAAGAATTCTTGTAAAATCATCATTTTCCTTCTCCCCTCTGGAATTGAGATTTCTGTTTTGGCACATCCACCAGCAGGCTTTTACTAATAAGTCCTTCTGCCATCAGGCTTCTGGTTCTGTCACAAATATATGGATCTGCATGTCCTTTGGGAGCGTTTTGCATATGAATCGCCGGACATAAATTGCAGACTTTCTGATATGCACAATTCTGACACTCTGCTGGAACAGGATAACTATTGGCAATATCTCCCAGCTTATCCCAAACAGATACAAAATTATTTTCTTCTAATCGGTATGCCTCTTTTAAATCAAAGCATCCCTTCATATTCCCCTGCCAATCGATACAAAACATAGCATGCCCTGCACTACAAAGAATTCCCTGACGGGGCTTTCCCTGCGTGCTAGGAAGTGGAAGTGACTCCATTGGCACCGGCTCTTCTCTATGTGTATTCAATGCCTTATGTATCTTCAGATATTCTGTCAATTTTAAATCAAACTGAGATAGGTTTCTTCCCGTATCTCCCCTGGGTTCATTTAAATCATTATTAACAATGAGATGTATTTCATTGTCTCGGGCAAATTTCTGTATTGCTAATGCATCCTCTTTTCCCAAAAATTTACTGGGCGTAATAGATAGCACAATGCGACACCCTATTGCTTTTGCTAGAATTACATTGCTCTGTACTTTGGCAAGGCACCTGTGACCAGTTACCCGCAGATACCCTTCTTCTGTTCCTCCATACATAGTAATCTGAATCGATGATGGCGGATGGTTAATAAAGAATTTGATTCTCTCTTTCGTTAAGAGCAGTCCATTGGTCATGACTGTTGTTTGTATCCCCTTTTCATACAGATACAAATATATCTCGTCAAAATCAGGATGCATCATTGCCTCTCCTCCTGTCAGCTGTGCATGAAGCATCCCCAGATTTACTGCCTGTTCCATCCAGGAAATCCATTGGCGGCCTGATAATAACTCTTTCCCCTGCATCTGCTTGGTGGTCAAGTGTACATAGCACATTTTACAATCCAAATTACATAAGGGCGTCAGTTCAAACACACCAAGTTCCGGCTTATGAGCTTTTCGATACATCTGATTCACAGTTTTGAAGAAGAGTCTGCTCTTCTCCCCATCATTCAAAGCATCCCCCTGTTCTTCTAATATCCTTACTGCATCTATTAATTTATCTTTTTTTTCTTTCACAATATTTCTCCCAACTGAAAAAAGGCACGGAAATATTTTCATCCGTGCCTCCATACCTTGTTTTTTATGCCTGATATTTACTTTTGTATGTTTTGCCACCAATATTAAATGTTCCGGCATCATCTCCAGCGCATCCAAAAACTGCATAGCTGTTGTTACCAAGCTTACCATTAACTACATCACACAATGCCAATGTTCCGTTTGTAAACTTGCTTCCGTTGTTCCATGCGTCACATCCTGCTGCAGCAACCTGCTCTTTTGCATTGAAGCTTACCTTAAAGGTCTCCATTTTCTGATACTGTTTCATTTTCATACCTCCTGATTTTATTTTTTCATACGCTTATGCATATGAATGAATGAAACTATATTTACTTTACCACCGGTGATGCATGGCATCATCATAAAATCTTGCCCTGATATCATGTAATATTGTTATTTTCTTATCCCCAGATTTTGTAAAAGTTCCCATCGTTCTTTCGGAAACTGTAAGTCCTTTGTCCAAATAAGATTTTTCATCCTTTTTTTCCCTATTGTATACATTTCTCCCAGGCTTAACTTATTGCGAAGCTGCCAAGCTGTGGTAACATTTCTCGCTAACAGCCTGACTTTCAAAGCGAATGCATTGATACCTGAAAGCTGTTGATTGCAATACAAATCATAGAGAGTAACTGCTTCCTGTCTGTTTTCCAAATGAATGCAAAAGTCTCTTAACAACGCTTTGGCATCATTTCGGTCATTATCCGTTGGCTGAACCCCTGTTATCTTCTGTAGCTCATGTTGAAATCCAAAATATAGATTTCCAATCAACAAAACCATGAAAAAAAATCTTTGATAAGAAAGTTCCTCCAATCTATTCTGCAGCTCTTTTTGTCGTATCTGTGTCTGATATTTGTAGAAATACGCATTGCAGTCTAAAATCTGACGTACTTCTTCCTCTCCATGTAGATAATGATTAATCAAATGACTGATAATAAACAACATATGCTCTGTATGGTCTAAAGTCCATAGAATCTGCCCCTTATTTTCCACTGAAACAAAAGCATTCTGTGGATATACTAGAATTGCTGGTGAACTCTTCTGTGATTCTACCAAAAGCTCATCTCCATTGCACAGCTGTACATGAAGCTCCACATGACCAAGAATAGGATGCATCAATTCTCCATGGTGGGTTCCCGGAATTCTCTTCTCCACCTTCCATCCCTGGCTCTTAATCATTTGATACAGTTTCTTTTCATGACATTTATCTACGTATAAATCTACGTCACATCCACTTCGTTGTTCAGGATATTTATAAGCACTTGCAAGTGCAAGGCCTTTAAGTACTGCTGATTCGATTCCCTGTGCGTATAATTCTCCCTGCCACTTCTGTAATACCTGAGTAGCCACAATGCGTCCGAAAGCATCATGGTATATCTCCTCCATCCAACTGAAATACAGTTCAGAAGGACAATTCAGCCCTTGTCCTTTCTTTAAAGCAAATCCTGCAAAAGGATCCAATTGCAGTTCTTTTGCCCGCCTACTGATTTGCTTCCATTCGTTTTCTGATATTTTATCCTGCATACTATTCCATTCCTGTATAGGATTGGTTCCCCAGATTCCATGCCTCGTTAAACAAAAAACCACTTGATCTATATCCATCTATTTATCCTTTCTTGTTCTGCCAATGAGTATCATTGTCATTTCAAATACCAGGTAATAAGCCTGTCTCTTATGGGAAACAACAGCATCCAAAGTCTTCCCCATAAGTGGAGAGGAAGACTTTGGAAGTTCACCCATTTCCCATTTCGTTTCATGCCAACTGCAATGCCGATTACATCTGATATAGGAATCCATGGGTCCACCTTAATATTTCCATCCCCCAGGGTTTGAACCATGTCACCTTGTATTTTATAAACACGATGTAACATATAATGTGCCTGTCTCAACTGTGCTCGAACTAAAACAATATCACCCTTTTTCACCGGAGATGTACGAGGCAAAACAATAACCTCATCCATGTTATTTCGAATGAGCGGGGTCATAGAAATCCCACTAACACAAAAGTGTAGTGGGATTTCTCTCTTTTTTTCTTTAAGTGCAAGAAAATACCATTCTTCAATTCCAATATTCTGTAGCATTTGCTTATTCCTCTCTTGCTATGATTTTGATAAAATATGATAAGAATCAAGCTGTTCAAGCAATTGTTCTAAATCCTTGGTTACTTCCTCCCTGGATACATCATATTGGGACAAAACACTGTCAATTAAATCCTCTTTTGATACTCCCTGCTTTAATTTTTCCCAAACACAGGCTGCCGTTTCGGATAGAATCAGCGTTCCAGAGAAACGCATCATCTCATCCCCCGTAGGAATCACCATATAATCATCCAGTACTTTTTTCAATTCATAATTTTTTTTTATTTTCATTTTACTTCCTCATATCTATACAATCGCTAATATATTGTTTCATAAATTTTTTCACCGAATTTAATCTGTTGCTACGAAAATTGATAGCTTCCACTCCCTACCTGGTGGGACCTGCCATGCCACACCACATTGGCTGTCATATTGCAAGGTATGGTTACCTTCAAAACTTCTTCATCCCACTGCACCTGAATGTCACCAGGTGTAGCCATAAAGGTTCTTGTGGCACTGGTGAGACCGCAATCTGCGTCAGGACAAATGTTTACATCATAAAAACCCGGATTTTCACTTCTGATTCCTGCAATATGCTGGAAAATCCAGTCATCTACACAGCCAAACGCATAGTGATTAAAGCTGACATATCGGCCTGCATGCTTTGCTCCATCTGCATCCCAGGCTTCCCATATAGAGGTTGCTCCATGATCCACCTCGTATAGCCAGGATGGCTGCTGCTTCTGCCATAGAATCTCATATGCAAGTTTTTGTTCTCCCAACATACACAGCGTACTTAGAAGAAAAGGCGTAGCCAGGAAACCTGTATCCAGGCAATTATGATTCTTCTTAATCAATGAAAGCAGATGTTTTTTGTATTCATCATACAAATCCGGTGGAACCAGATGAAAGGCAAATGACAGCACATAAGCTCCCATAAGATAATCCGGCAACAACTGTCGTCGAAGAATTCCCTCCTGAATGGCATATTTCATTTTCTCTGCCATTCCCTGATATTCCTGTGCCTTCTCTGTTTCTCCTAATATCTCACAGATTTCACTCATTTTCTCCATGGTCTGCTGTCCCCAGAAGGGTGCAATATAGACTGCGGATTCCTTGCAAATACCATATTGTTCTCCTGTATTATCCGGTCTGCTTGGAACCAGCCACTCTCCGAAATGAAATCCTGTATTCCACAGATACTGGTCGTATTCGTATGGAATATTGTGATATCCACGTTTTTCTCTGGCAGTACGAATAATATATTGGCTCCATTTCTCCATGGCTTCTAGATTATCCCGAAGGATCTGTTTGTTGCCGGTAATCTGATACATATCGTAAGGAACCCAGACAATGGCATCACTCCATCCTGCAACCCCGGTGATTTTATCATCTCCAAAGCTTTTTACTGCTGCCAGCAATGGTTGCTGATACAACTGCATATAGGGTGCTACAATCATAATAACGCCATCCTCTGCCTGGTTGGTTCTTACGGTGTTCAGCCAGCTGCTTAAGAAAGGAGTCATATTCTCATTTAACATTGCAGTTCTTCCATAGATGAGAATATCTCCCGTCCAGCCTGCCTTCTCTCTCTGGGGGCAGTCCGTTGGAATAGACATCATATTGCTGTATTGAGACCAGCGAATATTCTGATATAGACGATTCAATCTGGCATCTGAACAGACAAAGCTTCCTGCATTTTCCTTTACGGTGCTTAATAATACTGCTGTAAAATCCTTCGCCTGTACATCTTGGATTCCAGTAACACGAATGTAGCGAAATCCATGAAAGGTAAACATAGCTTCATAATTTCTTGGTTTGCCATCAGATATGACGGTATCCTTTTGTGGAGCAAACATAGTATTAATATAATTTCCCTGGTCATCAAGAATTTCAAAATATTCAAATACCGCTTCTGTGCCCAAAGGAAGATCCAAATGAATCCTGGCTCTTCCTGCAAGAATCTGCCCAAAATCAACAATGGTCTCTCCTGCGGGAGTAGTAAACACGTCTACCGCCGGAATTAATTGAATCGGTCGAATTGGTTCCATCGGTTGAACACGAAGCATATCATATCCGTAATTTCTACATTTCACCAACGTCTCTGACTGCAGCTCTCTGGCGAAGTTCTGCTTCTCTCCCTGATATAAATCGGAATAAATAACCTGTGCAGTCCTGCAGGTTTCCCCACCATCTGAGGCGATTACCTGTCGGCTTCCATCTACGTATTCTACCTCAATTTGAAATAACACAGATGGCTCTTCATGCTTAACCTCCATCACAGGACTTGCCTGAGCACTAAAATACCAGCCATCTGCCACATACATGGACAACTGATTCTCCCCCTGCTGCAGCTGGTCTGTCACATCATAAATCTGATAATATAAACCCCTGTCATAAGGCGTATACTCCGGGGCAAATTCCCTATCATCCGGTCTGTTACCGTTAATATACAAATGATACACGCCATGACTGGTAGCGTATGCTCTGGCTGCTTTCACCTGCTTATCCAATAGAAATTTCTTTTCAAATAAAACAGGTGGATATGCATTGCCAAATTTATATTCATTGGCAGCCTCTCTGGTAAAAGGACATTCAACCCATCGAGCCACCCAGTCGCTCTTTTGAAGAAAAGCTGTGGTAAATGTAGCTGTGTTGCTTGCTTTTTCCCCATAATTATCCCATACGGTTATGCTCCAGCTGTAGGTGTTTCTTGATTCCAATGCATTGCCCTGGTATGGAATAAATGCCTGTTCTCTGGATTCTATCGCGCCACTGTCCCATAGCAGCTCCTCATTCTCGTTTCTTACCAGAATCTGATATTTGTGCTGAAGTACATTTTCTCCGTCACTGCCAATCTTCCATGAGAAATATGGCCGCTGGTCAATGATTGGCGTTTTCTGTTCCAATGTCTTCAAATCATATATATAAATCATACTCAATCTCCTTCAAATTTTATTCCCTGCCCCAAATTCCAAATACCATCTTCTCTATTTCCGTGCTGATATAGGAGCCTGAGCCGCCCAAATCGGAACGATTTGTCATAAATACTGCCTCTATATTATCCTTAGGACTTATCACAAAATGTGTACCAAAGGCTCCACTCCATCCATAGGTTTCTGAAGTCACATAGCTTCCACTCTTCTTAGGCTCCTGTCGAATCTTCACTCCCAGTCCCCATACCATGCCGGGATCCGGTTCCAAATGCTTCTGCTGTGCTTCTGTATGCATTAATTGCACAGTTTCAGGTTTAAGAAATTCTTTCCCGGCAAAAGTACCATTATTTAAAAGCATTTGGGCAAAATGATCATAATCCTCCAATGTAGAAAACAATCCTCCACTTCCTTCTTCAAAGGACATTTCCGGTTGGTGAAGAATACCATACATGTCTTCCTTGGTTCCGGTCACATTAATAAGCCGGTTCTTCTTTCTCTTATACACATCTACCAGATGCTTTTTTTGCTCCTCTGTAAGAAAGAATGTGGTATTCTTCATGTTTAGGGGCTGACAGATTTCCCTCTGAAGATACTCTTCAAAACTGACTCCCGTCACAATTTCAATGATATATCCCAAAACATCAAAGCCTCCACAGGGAGAATAGCCTGTATCACTGCCAGGTTGAAATCCAAGCACATAGTGGCTTAAACGCTCCACTCTATCTTCCAGACTAAAATCGTTCTCTTTTGTCTTCATCATTTGAAGCAGTCCTACAATCCCCTGTTCCAAGCCTGATGAATGAGACAGCAGGTCTCGGATGGTAAATGGTCGAACAGCAGCTTCTGTCTTTACCTTATCCATGGAAAAGAAAGGCTTATATAATAGGATCTTCCACAATTTCTTCGGATCATATATGTAACGATTATCATTAGCCACTGGACAGTTTTTAAATTTTGGAATGTACTTTTCTGCCGGATCATCCAGTCCGATTTTTCCTTCCTCTATCAGCTTAAGAACCGCCACTGCTGTGACGGGCTTACTCATAGACATCATTCGAAAAATTGACTGATTATCTATTAACTTTTGTTCCTTTAGCCTTGCATATCCCCATTGCCCGTTGTATAAGAGCTGCTCTCCTTTTCGCACGATAAGTGCGGCTCCTGCCAGCTCCTGGTTGTCAAGATATCCTTGCATTGTTTGATCAATGATACATTCGTCCATCTGTTCCTCCTGTTAAACATAAAAGTGAATACAATCAAAAAACATAGAATCTAATATTATATTATACAAGTGTAAGTAAAGAAAAATCATTGTATTTTGTCTAAATATCATATAATATTGCTCTTTCTCTTGTGTTTCTGATTTTTCTTATCTATAATAATGACAAATGCAACAGAAATAGCATATATCATTGATTATCTACTCTATGGAGGCATTAAAATGTTTGAAAAAATTGATTTTACAACAACAACTTCAAGCGGAAGGCTCACCTCTCGGGGACTAACCTCCCGGGGTCCTGGAGAACTGGATGTAAATAAGGAAGCCGTTGCCAACACCAATTTTTCCATCAGCGGAAGTGTGGACGCATTTCAAAAGCCTCCCATTGCTGAATTTGCAAAACAAAATCTGTTCTACATGCAGGATTTTGATATCTTTCATTATGAATATGGCTCATTTACTGAGCGAAGAAATTACAGCTCCTTTCTCCTTCTGTACACCTATTCCGGCAATGGTACTTTATCCTACCAAGACCATAGTTATTCTCTGGAGTCGGGAGATGGTTTTTTTATCAACTGCATGGATTATCATATGTACAAAGTAGAAGGTAATCACTGGGATACTGGCGTTCTTCATATCAAAGGACCTCTTTTGCATGACTTTCATAACCTGTACATGCAAAGTGGCGGTCCCTTATTTCATGAAGAAGTAAATGGACAATATCAAAAATATCTGGAGCGACTGCTGTACCTGTATCAGGTTCCTCAGCTTCACCGGGACTGGCAGGTGTCCACTTGTATCGATAATCTGCTAAACCATGTGCTAAACCTCTGTGCCAACAATACGGCTGCTCATACGCAGCTGCCTGATAACATTCGTTATCTTGTAAAATACATGGAACATAATTATAATCAGCCTCTGTCGCTGTCATACCTGGCAGAATTTTCTAATATGAGCAAGTATTATCTTTCCAGAGAATTTAAGAAATACACCGGTTTCTCTCCAAATGATTATCTGATTTCCCTGCGAATTAACCAGGCAAAGGTTCTTTTAAAAAGCAGTGATCTTCCTGCCGCTAAAATTGCTCACGAGGTAGGCATCCATGACCTGAATAATTTTACCAATTTATTCAAGAAAAAAGTCGGTAAAACTCCGATACAATATCGAAAATCCACCGACTTTTTCTCATAGCTGAAATGCTTTTAAATCCTGTATTGCTTCCTGTTTTTTAGATAAGGGCATAACAAAGTCAAAGTAATCTATGTCCTCTTCATTATCTCCTAAAAGAATTCGCAGAAATTTCTCTGATCCCATGGGCATTTCCCAGGTTTCTTTTGTGGTTTCCAGATGATGAATCAAATACTGTATCATCTTCTCCGGTTGATTGCCAGGTAGGGCAAAATCATCATGAATGGAATATATCTTTCTGCAATGAAGCGAAGCAGTATCTTTCAGACAACGAAGATACTCTCCTAATGGAGTCCAGCCGGATAATCCATAGAGTATTCTTCTTGCAACAGAATCTCCAGATAGAAGAATTCCGTTATCCTTCTCATAAAGCATAATGCTCCCTGGTGTATGTCCAGGAATGGTTCGTACCTGCAGTTCTCTATCTCCCAGAGAAATCATATCCCCCTGCTCTAGATTGATAAAATCATAAGGTAATTTTTTTACATCATATGGTTCCTGTGTAGGAGTGATTCCGTCTCCTAACAATAATGGTAAATCCTGCTTATTTCCATAAACCGTGGCAAACTGATGGTTTTCTCCCGTATGATCCACATGTCCATGGGTATTTATCATCATTGCCGGTTTACCAAAATAGTTCTCTATATATTCTCGAAATCCTTCCATGGAAGGCACTGGTCCATCAATAACCGCCACCCACTTCTGTCCGGGAATCAGATAGCTTTGCATAATTGCCCCTCTAGGGCTTTGTCTTGTCATCCAAAGATTACTGGAAATAGCAAAAATATCATCCCCATAATCCCTTATGATAAAGGAATTCTCCATTATTTCATCTCCAAAAAATCAAATGCACGATGAACCCATTCATCCCCTGGAGCTACGGTTCCTAAACCAAATCCATGATTTCCCTCTGGAAAATATTCCAGCATGCAGGAGATTTTTCTATCTTGCAGCTCCTTTTCCATCAGCTGGGCATTTTCTGAGGGCACGGTATCATCATCCATACATTGAATAATATAGGTCATGGGATAATCATGATCAATATGTGTATCTATTTCATATTGTGCAGATACCTCCTGTGTATTTGCTTTGCCGTACATTCCCACCATCATCATCTGCTTCATGGCACCCTCGGGAACAGTACGCATAGCTATGAGAGGATATGCCAGCATAAGTCCCAGCGGTCTTGGTAATCCATAGTGAGCAGCACCCAGGTGTCTGGTTCCCCACAATGCAGCCAGATGTCCACCTGCAGAAAATCCACCTGCATAATAATTTTCCATCTTCAAATAAAATTGTGTTTCTTTCTTCTTAATCATAGACAGAGCCGCTGCCATATCCTTTAGCGGTTTTGGAAACAAGCCCTCCTCAAAGGTTTCCTGCTTTGCAGTAGTATAATTTAAGCAGAAGCAGTCCATTCCCAGCTCATTTAATCTTGCTGCCACTGGTAACGCTTCCACCATGGTACATACCATGCCATAGGCTCCTCCTGCGTTTAAAATCATATAATTCTCCGTCCGTCTATTCTGTGCCGGAAGATATATCAGCTGAACCTGTCTGTTCTGCTCATCTAATGGGAACACGTATTGTTCTGTTGTCTCTGCTACCCTTACCAGATTATTTAATCCGTATATCATATCACAGACAGCCCATGTTGTATGCTGCTGATTCAATTGCTTTAACGTAGTATTTGCCTCATCTCCTGTAAAGAGCTGCTCGCCACCACCCATAAAATGCCCTTTCATCTGGGATAATCTGGGGTCATCATTGATCTCTCGCAATGTTGTATTTTCTGTAAATATCATAAGATTCCTGCCTTTCTTAGTACAACCTGCAGCACATTCGCTGCACACCATCGTAACTCTTCCATGGAAAGGTCGCCATTTTCCAATGCTTCAAGCAATTCATCCTCTTCTCTTTGAGAGCCTGGCATAATAAGATCATTTCCAGCTTTAATGCATTTCACTGCTGAAGAACATCCATATTTTTTCCCAGTAGCATCAACACCAAAATCACTGCAAGCTCCCCAGTCCGTCATGACAAGACCCTCAAATCCCCACGTATTTCGTAAAATATCCTTTAGCAATTCTTGGTGATTAGATGCATGAATACCATTTACTAGGTTTAATGCTGTCATAACTGACGCTGGAAAAGCCTGGGTTACACAAATCTCAAATCCACGTAAATAAATTTCATGTAGTGTCTGTTCGTCTATTACAGAATTACTGTAATTGCGATTTGTTTCCTGATTATTTGCAGCAAAATGCTTGATACACGCGCCATGTTTGCCATCCTTCTGTACTCCTAGTGTAATTGCCGCACCACAAACTCCTGTAAGAAATGGGTCTTCTGAGAAATATTCAAAATTACGTCCTCCCAGGGGATTTCTCTGAATATTCATGCCCGGTGCAAGCCACAAATCAATGCCCATTTCCTCCATTTCTTCTGCAATCAGCTGCCCTGCCTTATATAACAGCTTCGTATTAAAGCTTTGTGCTAACATAGTAGCAATCGGCAATGCTGTACAATATTGATAACCTACCATACAATCATCTAAATCAGCCTTTAACGCCTCCTTTGGCAAAATCTTCTTAAAGATTGGGTCTTCGGCCGGATTCTTAAAGAGCATATCTCCTCTTTGATAATACTTGGGATTGACTCGAATGCCGGCTGGTCCATCAGCCATTGTCAAAGCTGGTATTCCGTATTTTTCCCACAGTGCTCCGGTAGTATCTCCTGCTGCACCTGCAACAGTATTCGCTGCATTTCCTATGACACTAAAATCTGTAAACTGCATTCTGGCACCACCTACACATAAAGTTACCAGTTCTCCAGGAGACAGCAGTTCCACAAGCTCTTGTGCTTTTTTCTTTCTGTTAATTGTATCTTCTGTTTTAATGCTTGTTCTGTTTCTCAAATAGATTATTTTGTCAACCGTATATTTGAAACACTCCTTGAGATTTTTTGAACTGTTGCCAACATAAAGTATATATTCTCCCGGTTCTAATACAAAGCATTTGTGCGTCTGATCATAAGATGCCAGGTCATCTAGTTTAATTTTCATAGTAAGCTGTTCCGTTTTATTTGGTAAAAGCTTTGTTGTTTTTACAAATCCGCAAAGTTGCCTTACCGGCTTATTAATATTTCCCTCGGGAGCTTTACCATATATCTGAACAACTTCCTGTCCCGCATACACGCTTCCAATATTTTTCACTTGAATCTGTAATACAATTTCCCGGTGATTATTTGTAACACCCTTTTGGACAGATATAGCAAAATCTGTATAAGATTTGCCATATCCAAAAGGGTAAAGGGGGGCAATATTATATTTATCAAAATGTCGATATCCTATATAGATACCTTCCTTATAGCATATATCATCCTGTTGAGAACTAACTGTTCCAAACGTATCCCAGCCTGGATAATCCTGGTATTGTTGTGCCCAGGTGCTAGCAAGTTTGCCAGAGGGTGTTTCTCTTCCAGATATAATGTCGGCCACTGCCAGGCCTAGACTGCTACCACCCTGGCTAATTAACAATACTGCTTTTTGAGACAATGTATTTAATATTGGAGACAAATCGACAATTCCACCTGTATTTAGCATCAGCACAAAATGCTTATATTGTTTGGACAATAATAATATATCATCAATTTCTTGTTGATAAAGCATATAATCCCCTTGGATTAGCTTGCGATCCGCTCCTTCTCCAGAATTTCTCGAGAGGACATAAATGGCAGCCTCTCCCAAATACTTTTTTACAATATCACCTGTTAACGGCTCTGGAACTGGAGGAACAAAAGGATGTTTCATCATATGAATCAGTGCACGCTGAGGACCTTTTTCTTCAGCATAGCCTCGAATCCTTCTGTCGTAAATATCCTCCTTTTCCCGAAATATCTTCTCTTGGGAATCCAACCACTGAGTGGTAACAATATGATATCCTGCCTGAATCAGTCCCTGTTCCACCGTTACATAATCACGTACATTCACCTCTCCAGAACCTGTTCCACCTCTCACGGTTTTCCTGGCTCCCATTCCAAATAATGCAATTCTTTTAACGTCTTGGTTTAGGGGGAGAATGCCATTATTTTCTAACAATACCATACCTTCTATGGCAATCTCTCTGGTAATACATTTATTCTTAATTTCTCGTTCACTGATTTGCACGGTTCTGGTTATATGGTGCATCTTTCTTCTCCCTTTATCCGTCTATCGAAGACCCTTTTCTCTTAATTCCTTCTGGATTTCAGCGATTCCTTCTTTCTCCAGATTGATTTTATGGAAGAAAAATGCTGCAATCAAGAATAATATCGCCGGATATACGCTTAATAGAACTCGAATCATAAAAATTGCACTGTCCGGCTGTGTTACCATGCTGTCTGCTTCACTGCTGATGTATCCGCTGAATGCCAACATTACACCAGAGATTCCAGCTGCTAATCCAATACCTATCTTGCCTCCCATAGTAGCTGCTGAGGAAATGGTTCCATCCATTGGTTTCCCTGACTTATATAATGCATAGTCACATATCTCGCCTGTAAGAGGAATTAACGCAACCGTAAATGGAATTGCTGCCAAGCTTGCCAGGGTTTTTCCAACCATAAAGATACCCAGATTATCGTTTGCCAGGAAGATAATCATGTGTCCCACTGCAGCTGTAATCATACCAGTCACGATACAGTTTCTCTTACCGAATTTGTTAATCACAGGAATCATAAGTGGCAGCAGGAAAATTAAAAACATACTGGGCAAATTAATTAATGTGGCAACTCCCACATCCTTAAATATGTATTTTGCATAATAATTGGCAACAGGAGCTGCTGTTAAATTATAAGAAATCGTTCCTAGTGCAAGGAAAATAAAATATTTATTCTTCACCAACGCCTTAAGAGACTCCATAACAGGTTGATTCTCTGTAAGATTCTCCTGGGACCTTTCTGTAACCGTTTCTCTGGTACATGCAACACCGATAATTGTTGCAATGACTGCCATAACTGCAAACACAGCGGTAGCTACACTATACGCCGCCTGGCTTTCATTCATAAAGGAAAGTATCTTAGGAACTACCAGGCCAATCAGTATAACGGGCACCAGTGTTCCATACGCAGAAAACACGCCCAACACGCCTCGCTGTTTCGAATCTGATGTTAATAAATTATTCATAGTTCCGCAGGCCACAGATGTCATCGTTCCAAAGAAAGGATTTGCCAGGAAATAGAAGCCTGCACAAAATGCCACCTTACCACCATAGGATAATCCATCCGGACAATCAAAAAGCAGCATAATAGAAATCGCAATTCCAATTCCACCTGCTAACACCCAGGGACGTGCCTTTCCTAATTTGGTATGTGTTCTATCTACAATCATACCCATGATAATATCTGTAACACCATCTGTTATCTTAGTAATCATTAATATCATTGCCACGGCACCCATAGAGATACCAACTGCATCTGTATAATACAGATTAATATAATTTGGTACATACCCCGTTGCAACAGCACTTACCATAGCACAGAATAGAATACCAAGCTTTTGATTTGCTCCCAGCTTCTCTATGCCATCTTGTGATGCTTTTTTCCCTTTTCCAAACATTCATTCATCCTCCATTTTCTTAATTATCATTATCCATCAAAATTATTCCTAAATGGAATCATTTATTTATTACAATTATACCTTCCATATCATACTGCAAAAACCTAGTGAATTGCCAAACTATCATATAATCTTGCTCAATCCTGGTTTTCAGCTTCTTCATTTCTCATACAAACTGTGATAAAATAAAGGGCATATTGAACTATGCCCTCTTCTCCATCTGCTAATTTGTATATTTGGAGAGGACATACCCATTGGTAAGGAGCCACTATGTATAACAGAAATAAATTGAATTTCTTTAAGGAGCTTGTCCACTGCAATTATTCAATGAATTTTTCTCAATATGACACAGACATGAATGTTATAGAAACAGACTTTGACTACGAGCTTTCTTTGAATCAGGTCAGGCTTGCAGATATTGCTATTCAACAGCATTATATGGATCCCCATCTGGAAAACGGGGCAATGCCACGTCTTATCAGTGACGAATTAGGCGTTATGTGGGCTGTTATCTTCGAGCTGGAAAAGGGTGAGGTCATTCATTATCACATTATGGGACCAGCCTTTGTAAATCAAAAATCTTTAACTCATATTGATCATCTGCTAAATGGCATATCTCTGAATATTCCTGCCAAAAGACAGATTCGTAAATATCTGGAACGGTTGCCTTTGTTGTCCAGTACTAATTTCTATCAGTACGCTGTCATGTTTCATTACTGCATTCGCCGAGAGAAAATACAAATCAGCGACCTGCAGCATACCAGTATTAGTAATATAAAGGACCAGTTGCTGGCAAAAGAGTTGTATCCACAGGAATTAACAAATAAATCAATGGTAGATGATTCTGATGATTATGGTCGGGAACATCATCCTTCTGTACGACACTATGAAGAGCTCATAACCAAAGCAATTTCCACTGGCGATATCAGTAAGCTTCATTTATTAGAAAAGGGTGTCTCAATCAGTTCTGGCATGCAGACAAAGCATATGGATTTTATTCAGAGTGCTAAATTTTCTTCCATCACCTTACTAACCTTATGCAGTCGTGCAGCCATAGAAGGTGGATTACCCTCTGCCACAGCATATTCTCTATCTGATATCTATGGTGATGAAGTGAACGCCTGTCGAACTTTAGAAGATATCCGTCTTCTAAATGGTGCTATTTTCAAAGATTTCGTTACCAGAGTTCACAACTATCGGCAAAACTCCAAAATATCTCAGCCTATCCAGACCTGTTGCGATTATATTCTGATGAATGTACCTCCCTCCAATCTTTCTATGGACGAGCTGGCACATATGGCAGGTTATTCCAATTACTATTTTTCCCGTAAATTTAAGAAGGAAGTGGGTGTAACGGTAAACCAGTATATTCTAAATGTCAAAATAGATTATGCCAAGAATCTCTTGCGTACAGGTAATCTTACGATTACCAAAATCGGGGAAATGCTTAACTTCTGTTCTCGTAGCTATTTTACCGATGTCTTTCTTCGAAATGTTGGGGTAACACCGTTGGAGTACCGGAAGCAAAAAGACTTATAGTTCTGCCTTTTCATAACAAAAAAGTCACAGAAGAAATGTAAAAATTTTCTTCTGTGACTTTTTCTATTACTTATTCTTTTTTTAACAGCTTATTAACTATTATAAGTTTATCCTATGCTTCCTCAGCTAATTTCACAGCTGCAGCATCACGCTTCGCCTGATTGTGAGCCTGAACCTCTGCAAGATGCTTTGGATCTAAGGTGTAATTCTTCATTGCAACAATGTTGCAAAGGAATCCAAAGATTGGAAGTCCAAAGGACAATACCAAAGTTAATGAGAAGATAGCTGGTGTTACCTTATCTCCCATCTGTGGCATGGTATTTACATATCCAACCAAAGCAATTGCTACTGTTGCAACTGTAGAACAGATAGAGGACATTCCCTTATCAAACAAGGAATATACACCTGCAATAACACTAGGCATAAAGTTACCAGAGCGGAATTCTTCTCCATCTGCAACGTCAGCTCTCATGGTATTAGCAGCTACTGACAGTAACATACGGCCTGCGGTCATACCAACGGTACATGCTACCCACAGTAAGAATGCCCAGGAGCCCTGTGAACCAATTGTCTTCATTCCTGTAGGTCCAAGGATAATACATACAGCCAACTGTAATGCTGAAATGACAATTGAGAACCAGGAGAACCATACAGTACCCTTCTTAGCACCAATCTTACCGATTACAATTCCACCAAGGAATGCAAATGCAAGTCCAATAGCAGATGCATAATTGTTAGCTACCTGTGTTGCTGCAAAGCTTCCGATTAATACACCAGATAACAGATTGAGAATTACAGACTGTGTTGCTGTGGTCTGAGCAAATTTATCTGTTGCACAAGTTACAATGTAACGCTGCACATCCTTATTCTTAGACAGAACATGCCACATTTGTTTCAAGCCGACCTTTTCTGACTTATTAAGAATTGCTTTCGCATTGGCTTCTTTCCATACGATATCATTATCTGCTCTTGCGATACCAATCATAGATAAAACACAGCAGATAAGAGAAATGATAATATAGAAGTTTGTCATTTCTCGAAGCATTGGAATGTTGTACTGATTATCATATTTCGGCAGAATGGCGAATGTAACAACATTACTAAGAAGAATTGGAACTCCATAGCTAAATAATGTTCCCAAGAATCCCATCATAGGACGCTGCTTCGGATCATTTGTTAAAACAGCTCCCATTACAGAGCCCGCTACATTATTAACGGTATAACCGATAACGTAAATAACATAAATCAGGATAAACATAAATAATCCCAAAGCTCCCTTAAAATGTCCAGGTCCTAAAGAATACATCATAAATACTGCTCCTGCTTCAATAATCCAACCAATCAGAAGGAACGGACGACATTTACCAAATCTTGTCGGGAATTTCTCAAATACATATGCGATTGCTGTATCCGTAACAGCATCCAGAATTCTGGTAAATGTAATAATAACACCTACCAAGGCTGTAGCAATACCGTAGCCCTCACTTCCTGCATAGCTGGCATATACCATGCACATATACATGCAGATATTATTTCCACAGCATGCATTGGACAAAATCAATTCCCAAGTTTTCGCACGACGATACTTTACTTCGCCAGGTGCAGTAGCATTCACTTCGTTGCTCATAAAAACCTCCCATTTCTATGTAATTATTAATTTCTTGTTAATTCTAGCATAATTATGTGAAGTGCATAGATTGTTTATTCGTCTTTTTTTCTGTTTTTTCGTTGCGTTACAGGTAATTGCTTGTCCATTATTCATATTGGTAAACCCTGATATGCCGTTTTCTATTCTTTTGGGTTACTTTGCTCCTGTTGTTACCGGCATAGTAACCCCTAGTCGTGCAGTTTCTTCTATTCTGGGTTACTTTGACTCTGTCTTTACCGGCATAGTAACCCCTGATCGTTCAGTTTCTTCTATTCTGGGTTACTTTGACTCTGTCTTTACCGGCATAGTAACCCCT
>CAZYYO010000028.1:29644-31109 GCA_964650965.1 uncultured Lachnospiraceae bacterium
GTGCAGTTTCTTCTGTTCTGGGTTACTTTGACTCTGTGTTTACCGGCATAGTAACCCCTGGTCGTTCAGTTTCTTCTAGTCTGGGTTACTTTGACTCTGTGTTTACCGGCATAGTAACCCCTGGTTGTGCAGTTTCTTCTGTTCTGGGTTACTTTGACTCTGTGTTTACCGGCATAGTAACCCCTAGTCGTTCAGTTTCTTCTAGTCTGGGTTACTTTGAATACACCTACGTGCATGATATTTTGTCAAGAAGTCCCTGGCAGACTTTATGGTGACAATCTGAGACTCTGTAAGAACGTCAGCACTTGCCTGAGGCAGGGAGAATTTCCTGCCTCAGGCTTAGTACTGCTACGTTCTTACCGAAGTGCAAACGGGTCTCAGATGTCACCATAAAGTCTGCCAGGGGCTGAGGTCATAACACCAGCTAATCTTCCAGGAAGCAAGATCCTACTTTCCCAACACCACAACAGAAAAAGAGACAGGTCAAAACCTGTCTCAATCTCAAAATGTAAAATAAGAATATGGGTAATAACTAGTTTGCTGCTACTTCAGCCTTCAAAGCCTTAGTAAGCATAGGAACGATCTTGTTCAGATCGCCAACGATGCCGTAATCAGCAACGTCGAAGATAGGTGCAGAATCATCCTTGTTAATAGCGATGATAATGTCAGATTCTTCCATACCTGCGGTATGCTGGATTGCTCCAGAAATACCAATTGCGAAGTATACGTTAGGACGAACGGTTTTACCAGTCTGTCCAACCTGAAGATCTTTTGGTTTCCAGCCGTTATCAACAACTGCTCTAGAGCAGCTAACGGTTCCACCGATTGCTTCTGCAAGCTCATCTAAGATTGCGAAGTTCTCAGCACTTCCAACACCACGACCACCAGAAACTAAAATCTTAGCGTCCATGATATCTACTGTTTCAGAAACAGATTTAACGATATTTAAAATTTCAACATATTTGTTGTTTTTGGTTAATCCAGCGTCAAATTCTTCAACAACTGCTTTTGCACCCTTTACTGGCTCAAGCTTCTGCATAACACCAGGTCTTACCGTAGCCATCTGAGGTCTGTTGTAAGGACAAGCGATAGTTGCGATTGTGTTACCACCAAATGCTGGACGAGTCATTAATAACTGATTGTGAAGCTGTTCCTGTCCAGGAGCTGCATTTAATGGGAAATCACCGATTTCAAGAACGGTACAGTCTGCTGTTAATCCAGTCTTTACTCTTGCAGAAACAGTAGGACCTAAATCTCTACCGATTGCAGTAGCACCTACTAATACGATTTCTGGTTTGTAGGTATTGATGACAGCTGCTAATGCCTGTGCATAAGGCTCAGTTCTATATTCCTTTAATTCAGGATCATCAACAACGATAACCTTGTCAGCACCATACTCTGCTAACTGATCTGCTAATCCTTTGATTCCAGATCCTAATAAAACAGCTGTTACTTCTGTATTTAA
>CAZYYO010000029.1:0-28453 GCA_964650965.1 uncultured Lachnospiraceae bacterium
CGAGGTTTCTTTTTATTCAATTGGCGTTATTTCTGAATTACAGGAATGCTCCTATACTTAGGTGTGAACACTATGTGGTATTTACACATCCACTTGGTGTGCGATAAACTGTTTGCCTTATTGGCCATTAAAATCACCTTTCCTCTCACTATAATTGGCTTGAACAACCTCATTATAGTGGAAAGGTGATTTTTTTGTATAACAATCGTCGCGCACCCGCATAGCGGGTGGTTTATATTTCGCACGCTTCGCGAGCTCAACAGGGTCACGACCCATAATGAAAAAGACAGCCCATATGGACTGTCTTTATTATTCTTCTTTTTCATTTTTCTCGGGAATGAGAATCCTCAGCTCAAACCAATGATCTTTTGTTTGCACTGATATACTGCCTCCATATTTTTCAGCAGTACGTTGAATACTCTTTAGTCCATAGCCATGGTTTTGTGCATCCCGCTTTGAGGTTCGCGGCAGTTTGCCTTTTTCCATTTTGATTTCCTGCTGAACATAGTTAGATACCTGAATCAATATGAAGTTCTTCTGACGAGACAAAGCCACATGAATAAGTCGATTCGTTGGGTCTTCTAACATAACAACGCTTTCAATCGCATTATCCAATGCATTTCCAAAAATAGTACATATGTCCATCACATGCATATGCTCTAGAAGCTTTCCATCTGCCACACAGGTGATACGAATCTGATTTCGTTGTGCTGCAAAAAGCTTTGCTGCCAATATGGTATCTAACACATGATTTCCTGTTTGTATCATCAGATGATTCTCGTCCAACTCGCTTTCTAGCTGGTCTAACCATTCTTTTCGCTTTAATTCATCAGTCTCTCCACGAAGCCCGATAATCTGGTGCTTCAAGTCATGATACTTCATATGAATGACTTCCATACTGTTTTGATAATACCGGTATTGATCATATTGCTTTTTGTAAACTGTTTGAATTGCTGCAAATTCCTGCTCTAGAATATATTCTCCAAGCCTGATTTGAAAAGCAAACAAAATAACCAATCCACATAAATCTCCCATGGTTCTCATTGCAAAAATATCTTTTTGTAAGGTAGCTCCAAATAACATATCCGAACTGATAAAGCTAATATTACTGAAAATAAATGCAAGAATCACAATGGTAAATGCTGTAATTAAATCTTTTTTCTTCAGCCTCTTTTCATAACCAGATACACTGCATTTTATCTCCAGTTTTCTAATAATGAGCCATATCAAGCCATAGATACCAATAAAAAGAACTGTGTGCAGCCAAAATGGCAAATCATGTTTTGCCACTCCCGCAACAAAACACGTAACCTGCCACTGAAGGGAAGCCATCAACTCTGCTACCATAAAGGCCTTGGCACAATAATATCCTATCTGTATTCTGTTTCCCTTGATACACATTGCCAGCAACAGATACATGAGAAAAACAGCAAGAATCATCGCTGGAATCCATATATACACCACGGCATTCCTGGTTAAATAAAATAATGCATTCTGAATAAACAATCCCACACAACAAATCAGTCCTGTAATCCTCTTGTTCCACCGATGGGGGTACAGAGAAATATACAGCATACAGGTCAGCCATTCGGCGATGGCTGTATAGTGCCGAGGTATATCAACAAATATTTCCATCTTCATGCTCCTCTATGAAATACAATCTGTTAGTGCTTCCATAAACTCTTTTCGCTTCTGTCGACTAATCGTAAGCTTGTCACCATGAACTAGGCAGCAGCCATCTTCTATACCATCTACATATCTCATATTCACAAGATAACTCTTCATTATTCTGTAAAAATTGTGTCCTGCCAATTCTTCCTCTAATTCCTTCATCACGCCCCTGGAGGAGAGCTGCCCCTGGCTTGTGACAAAAATTAACTGATGGCCATAGCTTTCAACGTAATAGATATCAGACAGATTCATTCTGCGGGTGCCGCCTTCACCATTTACCAATATAAAATGCTTCTCCTTCTTTTCCATCCGATCAATTGCCCGCTTTAGCTTATGAGAAAAAGAAAAATATTCAATTGGTTTTACAATATAATCCATAGCATCCACTTCATATCCGCACACAGCGTAGCTTGTCATATTTGTAATAAAAATAATAATCACAGAGGTATCCAGCTCTCTAATTCTCCTTGCCGCTGTCATCCCATCCATAAACTGCATCTGTATATCCATCAGTATAATGTCATAATCGGCCTTATATCCCTCTACAATCTCATCTCCATCCTGAAAGAAGGACAGCTGAATATCTATAGAAGTTTCTTTTTGAAACTTGGTAATATATTCTGATAATTGGTTGGAATAAACTGCTTCATCTTCAACAATTGCAATATGTATCATTTCTTCCTCCATGTTGTTCTGTTGAAATACACTATATCAGAAAAGGATTTACCTTTCAAATGAGATTGGTAAATCAGGGGCATCGGGTTGTTACTTTTAATTGGCCGTTTATATTTGTTATCTTATTTTTGTTATCTTATTTTGCCTTCTTATATTACATATTTGTCTTTCCTAAGATGTATTTTCCTTATCCTTGTTCCTCCCATTGCGTTTCTTGGGGGATATATATCCTTGTGCTTCACATATCCCCCAATCATGCCTTCGCGCTGGTCTGGACTTGCCTTCTGCATGCTTACTTTGGAGGATTTTCAGCTATATTTTTCCGCCTGCCCCAGGGTGCCTAAGCTTCTTGGTGGATATAATCCTTAAGTATCACATATCCCCCAATCAAGTCTTCTCGCTGGTCTGGGCTTGCCTTGTACATGCGTGTTTTGGAGGATTTTCAGCTATATTCTTCCGCCTGCCCCAGGGTGCCTAAGCTTCTTGGTGGATATAATCCTTATGCTTCACATATCCCCCAATCATGCCTTCTCACAAGTCTTGACTTGCCTTCTGCATGCGTGTTTTGGAGGATTTTCAGCTATATTCTTCCGCCTCCTCCAGGGTGCCTAAGCTTCTTGGTGGATATAATCCTTATGCTTCACATATCCCCCAATCTAGTCTTCTCGCTGGTCTGGGCTTGCCTTCTGCATGCTTACTTTGGAGGATTTTCAGCTATATTCTTCCGCCTCCCCCAGTGCAGCTGCTAAGTTGTTGTCTTTCGTTCACTGAAGGTACTATTTGCTATGCCATGATACACAATAGACCTGGCACTATCTGATGATGATATACAATACCCCGGCACCATCAGTTAATAACATACGCAAATAGCCTGGCACCATCATCCGATGGTGCCAGGCCAAAGCTAACTTACTTCTATTTCTTTCTATTGTCCTAAAGCTTCTTTCTTCTTTTGCTCAATATTCTTCTGAACTTCTACCATTCTTTCTTTATCTAATGAATAGAACTTCATTGCAACAATATTACATAACCATCCGAATACTGGTAATCCAAAGGTTAAGAACATAGTCATCCAGAATACTCCTGAAGTAACCTTATCTCCCATCTGAGGCATTACGGTCTTATAGCCGATTGCTGCAACGCACAAGGTTGCGATGGTGGTTGCCAGTGCTGCCATTAATTTGTCGATGAAGGAATATACACCACCAACAACAGCCGGCATATATTTACCGCTTCTCTCCAGCTCGTAATCAACAATGTCAGATTTCATAGCTCCTGCTGCAGTAGTTAAAATCATTCTGGTTGCTGTGGTTGCCAGCATTAAGAGGCTGTAAATAACTGTTGGGATAACTGCTACGGAAATCTGGCTCATGCCATCTTTACCAAGGAATACACAATATCCACAGGTAATTGCTGCTACACCAATAGATACCCAAGACCATACAGTGGTAGATTTCTTAACACCATATCTGGCAATAAATATACCACCTACAAATGCAAACAGGATTCCTACAATCATAGTAAAATTATTAATAACTGTCGTAGCTTTGTAGCTTCTAATAAGAATACCATTCAGCATGGTAAGAATAATGCTTTGGGTAGCTGCTGTCTGTGCCAGCTTATCTGTTGCACAGCTGATAATATACATCTGGCAGGCACGATTTTGAGACAGGACATGCCACATATCTTTCCATTTAATTTTATTTTCCTTATCATCTTTTGCACCAATTACTTCATAGGTTTCCTTAACATCTGCATGTCTTAATCCGATGCATGCCAGGATGGTTAATACAAATGCAAATCCTACAAAGAAGAAACAGGAATCCTTCAGCATAGCTGCATTGTACTGGTTGCCATACTTCGGCAGAATTGCAAAGGATACTACGGTATTAAATATCATTGGTGTCAAATAAGAATATGCCGTTCCAATAAATCCCATCATAGGTCTCTGGTGAGGGTCGTTGGTAATAATGGTTCCAGATACACCTGCTGCTGTAGAGCATAGGGTATAGCCCAGGGTATAAATAACGTAGGTTACGGTAAATACTACGATACCTGATATTCCTGTAAATTTACCTACGCACCAATTATATAGAGAGATAACGGCCAGTGATTCCACGGCAAATCCCAGTAATACGCAGATACGAATCTTGCCATGTGTTCCCGGCATTTTCTCTATCAAGGCTGCTGCCAATGCATCGGTAACGCCATCAAATACCTTAGTTGCTGACAGAATAATTCCTACCGTTGCAACACCAATTCCATAGCCTTCTGTTCCTATGTAGCTGGCATACATGATTAAGATGTAGAAGCACATCTGTCCTCCGTTAGTTGCCACACACAGAATTAAGTCCAGTAACGGAGCCTTCTTATAATTTACTCCATCCGTCACACTGGCGTCAGCACCTACCAGCTTCTTTTTTAAACTTCCCATTTTACTTCCTCCTTAAAAGTTGTTGTGATTGCTGCATATAAATATTTTCTTACACTTATGCATTGAGTTTTTCAAACAGCTCATTCCACTGCTCTTCTGAAATATTTGGAAGCATACGCTTCATTGTCTGCATTGGCTCTGCCATTAAGCCCATATCCTTAGGTGCCTCATCAAAATAAGGCATTTTGCTCTGCGCATCATTCATACCCATCTTTTTAATAATGGCATTAATCATAGGCATGACTCCATCGATAAACTCTTTTCCTAATGGATGCTTCATCACATCCATTGCCGGGGTCATAATACTATAGATACGACCTGTTGGAAGATATTGATTTGCTGCCGTCACCTTCTCAGATAATAGAACTGTAGCTGCATCCTGACATATTTCTACGGTATAGTCTCCGCCTGCTACCCGGAATGCATGAACCTCTTCATCCCAATAACTAAAGCATCTGTCGTCTAAGGTAAATGTAACCGTTTTACTCTCCCCTGGCTGCAATGCCACCTTTGCAAATCTGCGTAACTCTCTTACAGGTCTTCTGGCTACTGTTGCTCCTCTGGCACAGCCAATATACAACTGCACCAATGCTTTTCCGGCACGTTTTCCAGTATTCGTTACTGTAACACTGGCAGTTAATTTCTCACCAGAAGCAAAGGTAACACCTTCCTGATTTGTTTCTTCCTTTGGAAAAGCTGTTTCGTTCTCCACGATTAGGTTACTGTATGTAAAATCTGTATAAGACAAGCCATGACCAAAGCTGTAGCGAACCGGAATGTTCTTACTGGTGTAATAGCGGTATCCTACAAATACCCCTTCCGGATAATAGGTAACATCTTCCTCTCCCGGCCAGAATAGATAGCTGGGGTTATCTTCCAGTCTCATTGGAAATGTTTCTGCAAGATGGCCACTGGGATTTACCTCTCCGGTAAGCACGGACCAGATAGCTTCACTTGCTGCTTCTCCAGACAGGTAAGCTTCTAAAATTGCCTTTGGTTCATCATTCCATGGCATTTCAAGAGCTCCACCATTTTCTAATACAACTACGGTGTTGGGCTGTGCCTGACATACCTGATGAATGACATGATTCTGTACCTTAGGCAGCTTCATCACCCAGCGGTCAAAGCCTTCTGATTCCATCATTGGTGGAAGACCTGCCATAATAATTGCAATATCTGCTTCTTTTGCTGCCGTAACCGCTTCGCTTACCATATCCGGATTCATTTCATCATTTAAGTCAAAGCCCTGCACATAGGTTACATTTTCCAATCCTTCTGTTACCTCTGGTAATGCAGGTACTTTATATGGATTCACTCTAGATGAGCCAGCGCCTTGATATCTTGGGTCTTTTGCAAATGCTCCAATAATAACAATATTCTTCGTCTGGTCTAACGGAAGCAGATTATCCTGATTCTTTAACAGCACCATAGATTCCTGTGCCACTTTCTTGGCAAGCTGATGTGCTGCCTCAAAATCGTAGGTTACCTCTGGGATTTTATTTTCTTCTGCCTTCAGAACCAAATCCAGAATCTGTGCAACATTTTCATCCAGCACTTCTTCTTTCAGGATGCCATCCTTCACTGCCTGAACCACAACCTGATCATGGGCTTTATCCCCTGGCATGGTAAGGGCACATCCCCCCTGCAATACCTTAATACGGTCATGGACTGCTGCCCAATCACTTTCTACCAGGCCTTCAAATCCCCATTCCTTACGAAGGAGGTCTTGCAGATAGTCCCCATTTTCTGTAGCATAGGTTCCATCAATCTTGTTGTAGCTGGCCATTAACGTCCATGGCTTTGCTTCCTTTACCACCTGTTCAAAGGCAGGTGTATATATTTCTCTTAAGGTTCGTTCACTTAATCTGCTGTCGCTGGTTCTACGTCTGGTTTCCTGATTATTTGCCAGGAAATGCTTCAGCGATGCACCAACACCGTTTTCCTGTAAGCTCTTCACATAAGCAGTTCCCATGGTTCCGGAAACACAGGGATCTTCTGAGAAGTATTCAAAATTACGACCACACAAAGGATTTCTCTTAATATTAATTCCCGGTCCTAAAAGAACCTGCACATCCTTGGCCTGACATATCTCTCCCAAAGCATGCCCCATCTCACTTACCAGCTGCTTGTCAAAGGAAGAACCCACCGCACAAGCTGCCGGAAAACAGGTAGCTGTAATACTTTCGTTCTTCCCCATAAAGTCCTGTTCCCCTTCCTGCTTCCGCAGTCCATGAGGGCCATCGGTCATAGTAATGGAAGGCACCTTCAGTCTCTCAATCTCCTGGGTATCAAACATACTAACACCAGAGGTAAGAGAAGCCTTCTCCTCCAAGGTAAGCTGGGATAAAATAAGCTCCACCCTTTTCTTTCGTGCTGCACAATCATCCATGTTACACTCACACTCCTTATCTCATTTCTAATTCAGTCAAACTTGACTTATTATCTGTCTATATTGTCCTACGAAATGAGAAATTAAGAAATGTTCATTATAGTCTGCAAGTCATTCTATCGTACTATTTCTCACTTTCGTACTTCTACTATACTTGTTGTATACTTTTAATTTTCTTGTATGGTTGGCAGAAGAGGCTGCAAGGCTTATGCTGTTGCGGGACTGGAGGCGGAAATTAGGGGGACTTAGGATTCCGCCTCCAGCCAGCAATTCCCAGACAGGATGTCTGGGAAAGGTCTACCTGAGCCATGGATGGCGAATGTAGACCGGTTGCGTCGCCCCAACCTCCCCAAATCCCGGAATCCATAGTCCCCCTTATTTCCACCTGCGTTCACACAACAGCATAAGCCTTGCAACCTCTTCGGATACTACGCTATAATAAACACAACAATTCCCCCAAAGGAGGCACCAACATATGAGTCAAGGCTTACAATACCAACGAACCGACAAAGCAATCGTAGACGCATTCTTAGACCTGGTAATCGAAGGCAGCTTCGAAAAACTTACAGTACAAAACATCATAGACCGGGCAATGATCAGCAAAAACACCTTCTACTCTCATTATCGTGATAAATACGATATTGCCGAGCAGCTGTTTACCCAATATAAGAAGAGCTTTAATCATTTTCTTAGAAAAAATTATGGAGAAAAAGGCAAAGAACTTGCCCAAAAAGAACAGGGGCCATTCTCAAGAGATGAAATCAACTCTCTAGCTACGAAGGCCTATCGTGACTATTTAAAGGATCATGGAAAAATCCTCATGGCCCTAAATAAGATACAAACGGATAAAGTAAGCATGCAAAATTTTATCAAGGAATTATTTAAGGAGCGCTATATTCACGCTCCTTCTAATGCCAATCGCCCAATGGAAGAACTTATTCTGGAGGGGGAAATATATGCAGGGGTCTTCTCTGCCATATCCCAGCATCTGTATCCTCAGCATAATCCCTTAGAGCCTCCATTTTTATCCAGCGATATTATTGACCAGGCCATATGCAATGCTTTTCTCTATTCCATGGGCATTATCGAAAAAAAATGTAACAAAGAGGGCTACGATTCCATTATGGACCTAAAAGAACAGGCCCGTACCTATGCTGAGAATTATCAATGGAATGAGGAATAGCCTACCCTTCCAAGAATTTCACATCCTCTGCTGACAAGCATGTAAGGCTTGCCTGGATATTTTCTACCATCCGCTGGGCACTTCTGGTACTTACAATGGCAAACAGATTCATATCATTACTGTAAATATAACGCATGGCTATCATAGACACACTGCAGTGATATTTCTGTGCCAATTCCTCAGCTCTGGCCAGACGCTCCATATTTACTGGATAAAGATACCCCTTTTGTCCGGCAGCATCTAATACTTGCTTGGCTCCTTCCATATCATTGGATGTAAATTTTCCACTGAAGAAGCCTCGTCCCATACTGGAATATGCCAGGACCGGCATCTGGTTTTGGGCATACCATGCTCTTGCCAGCTGATTTTTCTCACCGGAAATGGTGACGCAGGCACCGCCCCAGGGATCTTCTACCTGTTCTGCTAATCCAAAGTTGGGGCTGGAAATGGAGAAGCCGTCCATCTCATGTTCTAAAGCATAGGCATTTGCCTGTGCAATCCGCTGATGGGTCCAGTTAGAAACACCAAAGATTCTAACCTTGCCCTGCCGCTTCACATCATTTAACGCCGTCATAATTTCTCCCACAGAGGTATTGGGGTCATCTCTATGAAGGAGGAAAATATCCACATAATCCATTTGCAGGGTTTTCAGACTTTTCTCCAGTTCTTCTTTGATAACCTGGGCATTGACACAGACCTTGCCTCCCATGGATACATTTCCGCACTTGGTTAAGATAATCACACGCTCTCGGTTATTACGGGCTTTCACCCATTCCCCAAGAGATTTTTCTGCCATACCGTATCCTCTGGCACAGTCGAAGGCATTAATTCCTCTGGCATACATACTATCCAAAAGAGCCTGGGCATCCTTTCCCATAAGCATGTCCTTCATTGCAGTTCCAAAGAAAATCCGAGAGGTTTTCTTAGTAAGACCTGGAATCGTAACGTATTGGGGTTTATGAAATGTACCATCCCATACATCCTTAATATAGGACACATAATCCCGTACACGTTCACTGTGTCCTACGCCCTTGACTCCTTTCTTGGCACTGTATTCAATAGCGAGAACTCCTTGATAGTTGTCCTGACGAAGTCTGATTAGAAGCTCCTCCATTGGAATGATGCCGCTGCCTGTGGCTACCGCAACAATCCGGTTGCCATCCACACATTCTTCCCCCTGGGAAAATGGGCCAACCACAACATCCTTAAGATGCACACGAATGATATATGATTTCAGCTGTTCATAAATTGCAAGCTCATCACAGCTGGTATCTGCCACTCTGAAGTTGCCTGTATCAAAGATCAACCCCAGACCTGGAACATGGTCAAGTACATATTTGCAATCCTCTGATGATGCCAGTGGCTTATAGGCATGAGGGGTATTTTCAAAGCCAATCTGCAAATCATATTTCTTTCCAACCTCTACCGCAGTTTTAAAATGCTTTACTGCTATGGTAAGCATTTCCTGTTTGGACAGATTCTTGCAGATTTTTTTCTCCTTCGCTGTAGTTTGCCCAGGAATCACCATAAGACAGGTAGCACCCAGGTCTTTTGCCATTGTAGCCGCATGTTCTAACTGTTCCTTCACTTTATCCCCTGCTGTATAAAATGGACTTGATGTAATCAGGCAGTCGCATTGGATTTTGTTTTTCTCTAATGCAGCCTTCACCTTCTTAAGATGATACAGCTTCATTTCAAATTCCATCATATCCACCATGGAAATCCCATTGTTCTTTGCAATCTCAGCGATGATGTCCCCATTCATCCCTCGCATTAAATCATTCATCATCGAAAATGTCATAAGTGATAATTTCATTTTGCTTCTCCTTTACCCCACAATGATAGAATCCTCTTGAAACCTATATCGTTCCAAGAGGATGTATTGTTAGTTATAATATTACGCCTCGTCAATAGCCTTGCCAATATCATGACGCATATATTTGTTGTCAAAATCAATCCAGTTCGTTGCATCATAGGCTTTCTGCCTTGCATCCTTTAAATCACAGCCCTTAGCTGTAATTCCAAGAACACGGCCACCGTTGGTAACAATGTCACCATCAGCATTAAATGCTGTACCTGCATGGAAGCAGAAATAGTTCTCATTGTCGAATTTATCGAAGCCTGTGATTTTGTAGCCCTTCTCATAAGAAACAGGATAGCCATCACTTGCTAATACAACGCAAACTGCTGCATTGTCTTCAAATTCTAAGGTTAACTGATCTAAGGTACCCTCAACACATGCTTCCATAACATCTATAATATCGTTCTTCATACGGGGAAGAACCACCTGGGCTTCCGGGTCTCCAAATCTGGCATTATATTCTAATACCTTGGGTCCTTCTTCTGTGAGCATTAAGCCAAAGAAGATAACTCCCTTAAACTCTCTGCCTTCCGCTGCCATTGCATCCACCGTTGCCTGGTATACATATTTCTTACAGAAATCGTCTACCTCACTGGTGTAGAATGGGCTTGGTGAAAATGTTCCCATACCACCGGTGTTAAGACCGGTATCTCCATCTCCGGCACGCTTATGATCCTGTGCAGAGCTCATAATCTGAATGGTTTTTCCATCACAGAAGCTTAATACAGAAACCTCACGGCCTGTCATAAATTCTTCAATGACCATGGTATTTCCAGCATTTCCGAATTTCTTATCTTCCATAATTTCTTTTACGCCGTCAAATGCCTCTTCTCTGGTATTGCAGATTAACACACCTTTACCAAGGGCTAATCCATCTGCTTTTAAGACGATTGGCATTTTTGCTGTCTTTAAGTATTCCAAAGCTTTCTCTGGATCATCAAAGTTCTCATATCCAGCGGTAGGAATATTGTATTTTTTCATTAAATCCTTGGAAAATGCTTTGCTTCCTTCCAGGATTGCTGCATTGGCTCTTGGACCAAATACCTTTAAGCCTTCCGCTTCAAAGGCATCCACAATACCACCAACCAGGGGATCATCCATTCCAATGATGGTAAAATCGATTTCTTTTTCTTTTGCAAATGCAACTAATTTATCAAATTCCATGGCTGTGATTGCAACGCACTCTGCCAACTGAGAAATTCCTGCATTTCCTGGTGCACAATATATTTTATCTACCCGAGGACTTTTTGCTACCGATGCACAAATTGCATGTTCACGTCCGCCACTTCCAACTACTAATACCTTCATCTCTTATCCTCCATTTGAATATCAGTGATACCATACACATAGTATCACTGATAGCATTTACTCATTAATAATAACGCGATGGTCCTCTACCTTCACTTTGTTTCCTGCAATCAAGTCAATGGCCTGGGGAAGAATCTTCCATTCAGCCTCTTCCATGACACGCTGCTGCAAGGTCTTTGGTGTATCCTCCGGCTGTACTGCAACGGCTTTCTGCAGAATAATAGGACCGGTATCTGTTCCTTCGTCTACAAAATGAACGGTAGCTCCTGTAACCTTCACCCCCCGGCTTAATACGCCTTCATGCACCTTCAATCCATAAAATCCCGTTCCGCAAAAAGCTGGAATTAAGGATGGGTGAATATTTATGATGCGATTCTCATATTCTCGAATCATCTCCTTGGGAATGACTACAAGAAATCCTGCAAGCACCACCAGGTCGACTCCATATGAATTAAGCTTTGCTAAGAATGCATCGTTAAATTCTTCCCGAGATGCAAAGTCCTTGGGAGAGATGCATACTGCATGAATTCCATGCTTCTTCGCCCGTTCCAATGCAAATGCATTGGCATTGTTACTAATAACCACTTTGATACAGGTATTTTGGATTGTGCCATTTTCCACTGCATCAATAATTGCCTGGAGATTGGTTCCACCACCTGAAACAAGAACTGCAATCTTTAGCATAAGGTTACTCCTTTGTCACCATCTTCAATATGACCAACGATATATGGTGTATCTCCGGCAGCCTTCATTGCTTCCATGGTCTTATCCACATCTGCAGGGTCAACCGCAACAATCATTCCAAGACCCATGTTATAAGTAGCATACATCATTTCTTCAGCAACATTTCCAACCCGTGCCATCATTTTAAAGATTGGTGGGATTTCATAGGAATCTTTTTCTACAAATGCATGCTTTCCTTCTGGAAGCATACGTGGAATATTCTCGTAGAATCCACCACCTGTAATATGGCTGCAGGCCTTGATACGAACGCCGGCATCCTTCACGCTCTTTAATGCCTTCACATAGATTCTTGTAGGAGCAAGAAGTGCTTCTCCAAGAGTTGTTCCTAATTCTTCATGATATTTATTCAAGGTCTCTTTATCCATGTTGAAAATCTTACGAACCAGAGAGAATCCATTGGAGTGAACTCCGGTAGATGCCATTCCAATTAATACATCATTGGCCTTTACTTCTTTTCCGGTAATAATGTCCTTCTCATCTACAACACCAACAGAAAATCCTGCCAGGTCATATTCATCCTCTGGCATCAGTCCTGGATGCTCTGCTGTTTCCCCACCAATTAAGGCACAGCCAGACTGCTTACAGCCTTCTGCTACACCACCTACGATGGTTGCAATCTTTTCAGGAATATTCTTGCCACAGGCAATGTAATCCAGGAAGAATAATGGTTCTCCACCTGCACAGGCCACGTCATTTACACACATTGCAACAGCATCAATACCGATGGTATCATGCTTGTCCATAATAAATGCCAGCTTCACCTTGGTTCCACATCCATCTGTTCCGGATAACAGAACCGGGTTTTCCATATCTTTAAATGCTCCCATGGAAAACGCTCCGGAAAAGCCACCAAGATTGGTAAGCACTTCACTTCTCATGGTCTGCTTTACGCTGTCCTTCATTAATTCTACTGATTTGTAACCTGCTTCAATATCTACGCCTGCGTTCTTGTAATCCATACCTGTTCCTCCTGATTTCACACCTTATCTATACTTGTCTTATATGTACTTGATAGCATTCCTGTTAGTATCATACTATGTTTCACTAATAATTTCTAATTATAAATTATGATAGCTTTTATTAGTAATTCTTATATCCAACTTCTTTTAAATGTGCATCCTTAGCTTCTACCTGCTCCTTTAAATCCTGAGAATACTTCTTTAATTTCTCCAGAAGCTGTGGGTCTGATGTAGCCAGAATTTTTGCTGCCAGAATACCTGCGTTAGCTCCGCCATTAATTGCAACGGTAGCCACTGGAATTCCACTAGGCATCTGAACGATGGAATACAGGGAATCCACACCGCCTAAGTCAGAGGTCTTCATAGGAATACCAATTACCGGCATTGGAAACAGTGCTGCACACATTCCTGGTAAATGTGCTGCTTTTCCAGCTCCTGCAATAATCACCTGAACACCTCTTGCTTCCGCTCCCTTGGCGTATTCAAAGAATACATCCGGTTCTCTGTGTGCAGAAATAATTGTCATTTCATATGCAATGTTAAACTGATCTAAGATTTCTGCTGCCTTTGCCATTACGGGCATGTCGGAATCGCTGCCCATTACAATACTTACCTTTGCCATGTGTCTAATCTCCTTTTCTCTTCTATCTAACAACTTGTGTCTGATTTATACATCTAATGGAACATTCAGTACTTCTGTACCGGGAACCACAAACCGTCCCTGACGAATCACATCATGCTCCTGTCCCTTAGCATCCACTACCCAGATACGGTCCAATTCGTCATAAGGAATGGTAATATCTGTGTGACAGTTAAAGTAGGCCTTGGCCATATCTTCCTTTCGAAGAATGGAGCAGGAATTATCCCTTGCCACTACCTCCTTACCATCTGGATTATACATTGGAGTATCCTCTTCATAGGAATAACAGGTATCTCCTACTGCAAAATGAGGTCCCGTTTTCTCTGCAATCAGAATAGGAAGCTTATCAGCGATCTGATAATCCTGTGCCATGCGGTACGCTGTTGTATTGGTACCAATGGCAAATTCTCCCATAGGCAGAGTCTTGTGATGATGTAGTACATTGTCGTAAATGTACTTCTGATTTTCTTCCTCTGTGGGGAAATTGCTGCAGGTATAAGAGGAAATCTTTCCCTCTGTAAAGGTCACTTCTAAATCCTGATAATACAGCTCATTTAAGAATACTCCGGTTACATGAAGCGTACCATTGGTACCTTCTAGCACAGGAGAAGTAAATACCTCTCCCACTGGAATATTTACATCAGCAACACAATTCTCAAAAATCGTCTCTTTCTCCGGATTCCTCAAGGGATAAAGTGCTACGGTAAGGTTCGTGTGATTCTTCCCTCTTCCGGTGATTCTGGCATAGATACCCTGGTCTAATACCTGAATAATCTTCTGCTGCATATTCTGGTACAGCTTATAATCCAAGGTGTTTAGCTCCATGGTTTTAGCGAAAATCTCCGGGAATTTCTCCCCAATGGCAGGGATTGGAAAGGCGATAATGGTAAAGCTTCGTTCCTCACCCTTAATGTAGGAGTTGGTCATCTGACCTGCCTGGGATGCGAAGTACACATTTAACTCATTTTGCCTGTCACTGTAGGTCTTTCGCTGTGGCTTATTCTCCGGGTGAAAAGGTGTCTCCCCAAAGACCTCAATCACGGCTGGTCCGCCATGTTCTGCGGCAAGCTCTTTGTTCTTCTCGAAGGTATCCTTTAACACCTCTAATCTGCGCTCCACAAAGGCTTTATCAAAATAATAGGCTCTGTCGTCCTTATGATCATAATCAAACTGTTTATTCATGGAAGAAGAATAGCAGCCCCTTTTACTGCTGCCTCTTCCGGTAAAAGATAATACCGCTTCTCGAGTGATAGTTGCCTCCAGATGCATTGCTTCAAAATTACAAATAGCCTGGCGAACCACTCGTTCAAAGCCTATGGGATACTCCACCTTCACCGTTTTCTTTTTGGTAATATCCTTGCCGGTGGCCTCAAATCCCATACGATAGCCTTCGGTATAGGTGTCTGCCATTTTCTGGATTTCATCCGGTGACAAGGTATTAAGAAATGCTGCAAGCTGCAGTTCATTTTCTCCAATATAAGAACCGTACTGATACAGGTAGGTTATATCATTGAAATCTGACTTCATAACAATGTCCCGGAAGAAGTCAGCACGGGCATCCACCATTCCAATCACCGGTTCTGCCGCAAATATTTCACTATAGTCATGATAGAACCAATAAATAGCTTCATTTACATTTTTCTTGATTTCCTTCAGGTCGCCGTCTTCCTCCATAAAGCAGCCATATACCTGTACAAATAATTCCATGAAGATGGTAACTAAATCTTCTCTTCCCTCATATGCGTAAGGAATGATTGCCAAAATATCTGCATAAAGGGCGGAAAGTAAGCCTCCTAACTCCTCTCCTAAGGCATCCACTGCATATGCGGGATTTAAGAAGCTTCGGTCATAAAGCTTCGGTGCCAGCCGTCCATACAGCTGATTTTGTAACTTTTGATAATCTGCCACATCATATTTCTTAGATGCTGATGTAATTCCAAGCTTTTCCTCTAAAATGGGATGCACCAGAAGAATGAAATCACTGATTTCCCGAAAATAGGTCTGCTGATTTTCTGATAGCATTGTCTCCTGGGAAATTTCTAAAATTCGTTCCTGAACAAGCAGTCTTCGCTCTCTTAGCTCCTGGGTTGGTTCATAGAATATCTGATTACTCATTTACAAGTAGTCCTTTCTCAACATTTTCATCAATCAGATTAACCACATATTGATATAGTATGGCAGATCCATCCTTAATATATTCTGCCCGTTTCATAATCTGGGATTTCTTCACTCCATGCTCTAACCAAGATGCACCACCTGCCTTGTTGGTTAAAAGTACCGGCTGAATACGGTCTAAGGCATTGGCAAATTTTGCCTCCGGGGTCTGGCGAGCTTCGAACTCCTCCCACATGCTGCGATAATATTCTCCCTGCTCCCGGGGAAGCATTCCGTACAGATGTATGGCAGCTTCCTTCTCCCGCTTCGCCTTAGATTTATTGGCTTCCACATCATAGGCATAGGTATCTCCTGCATCAATCTCAATCACATCATGAAGCAGTACCAGCTGCATGGTATGAGCAACATCAATAGGTTCATTGGCATATTCACTTAACAGAAAGCACATCACAGCCAAGTGATAGGAATGCTCTGCATCATTTTCCTTACGGCTTCCATCGCTTAGATAGGTCTGCCGCATAATATTTTTCATTTTATCTACTTCCAGTATAAAATCCATCTGTTGTTTCAGTCTGTCCATTTGATTATCTGCCCTTCTATCCCAATACCATTCCTATTACATATACAATGACCCATAATGCCGATGCAATACCCGGAACGACTACTCCTGCCACGCGAGAGCCCATATTACTAGAATCATCCTTGTAATTTCTTGTCCCATATAACAGACTTACTATTGCAGAAATCATAGCAAGTACAGCCGCACCTCCTAACATATTTTGGGTATTTCCATCCATGGAAACAGCAACACTTAAGAATACTATGTAAATGAAAATACTAGCAGCTGAAACTCCTGCTGCTATCAATGACCCTCTTGACATTGGTCTCTTCGCTTCACCGTATCTTCTTCGTCTTCTTCGATCCATGCCCTGTACTCCTAATCTTTTTCACAATGTAATATAAAATACACCCAATGATACTGCCTAATGTATTTAAAATAACGTCATCCACATCGCAGCTTCCCACTTTGGACAATAATTGAATCAATTCTACCAGTACACTAATTTCAAAAGAAATTAAAATCGTAGAAAATCCCTTCATCTTACTATCAAAAATCAATGGAAAAAAAACGCCCATTGGTAGAAATGCCACAATATTTCCCAGCAAATTCAAAGTTACACTCCAAAAGCCGATTTGCTTTCGATACACAATATACCTGGAAATTTCCTTAAATGGCTGAAAATTATAATGAAACCCACTACTTCCGGTACGTCCCAGATTCTCCGCAAAAAACAGAAAATAGCATAGTGCCAGAAGATAACAAATAAATAAAACGGAAACCACAAGACGAAACTTCTTGTCCTTATTTTTTTTCAAGACTACACCCTGCCTTATTTTTATCGTTCCTCTTACGTATATTGATACCTTCTTATTTTGCCCCGTACTGCATATAATAATTGTCAATGGCAGCCTTCAATGTATCATCAATTAATACTCTGCCCTGACACTCTCTATTATAAAGATGCTCTACCACGTCCTCCATAGAAACAATGGCTCTAGCCTCAAATCCATATTTCTCGTGGATTTCATCTAAGGCACCCACCTTACCGCCAAGTCCTACTTCCATGCGGTTGAGCGATACCATAAGACCTAGTATGGTAACCTTTCCCTGGGCCTGAATAATGGGAAATGTTTCTTCAATGGACTTGCCAGAGGTAGTTACATCCTCAATAATTACTACTCTGTCTCCATCCTTTATTTTACTTCCAAGAAGAATCCCTGTATCTCCATGATCCTTCACTTCTTTTCTATTAGAGCAATAACGTATTTCCTTACCATATAATTTAGCAAAGGCAATGGTGGTTGCAACAGAAAGTGGAATTCCCTTATATGCCGGTCCAAACAACACATCAAAATCATCTCCAAAATTATCATGAATCGCCTTAGCGTAGTATTCTCCTAATTTCATCAGCTGTGTTCCTGTTACATACGCACCTGCATTCATAAAAAAGGGAGATTTACGACCACTCTTCAATGTGAAATCTCCAAACTTTAATACATCGCTTTCTACCATAAATTCTATAAATTCTGATTTGTAAGCTTCCATTTTAACATCTCCTCTTCTATTCAAACATTTCTGTATATACGTTGTCATATTCTAATTAAGAATACCATGAAAGGAACTGTTTTTCAACGGTAGCCGCAAAAAAAGACACCTTCCCTACAAAGGAATTTCGGTTGTAGGGATTGTGTCTTTCGTCATATCTTCCATTGTATTTCTAAGAATGCCTATCCTTATCCTTGCCCATCAACATCCAGCACTTTATACTTTCTGCGATATGCTGCAGGGCTCATCCCTGTTTGTTGCTTAAACAGTTGTCCAAAATAGCTTTGAGATGCGAAATGTAAATATTCTGCAATCTCTCCAATGGAAATATTGGAATACTTCAACATATTTTCAGCTGCAGATAGTCGTGCCTGAATTCGATACCCAGAAATAGTCATTCCTGTTTCCTTTGTGAATCTCGAAGACAGATACGTTCGATTCATTCCAATCTGTTTTGCAATATCATCGATGGAAATTTCCCGATTAATATTTCTAGAGATAATATCCTTGCACTGCTCTACATATGTAGATTTTTTATTCTGATGTTTTCTTACCAATGCTGCAAATTCTCTAATAACCTGTGCACTAATATTTTGCATCTCCATAATATCCGAGGCTTTCTCTAGTCTTTGAAAATACAAATCACTAACTGCATAAGCTACCGCTGCAGGAACACCTCCATCAATGGCAGCCCTTCCCGTAAGAATAATAGAACCAGCAGTCATATATTCCATCTGCTTTTCACTGCTAACTGCCATTTTCCCCACCTTATCAATAAGGAAAATTTCATTTTTATCCTGGGTATCAAATCGTTCTACTCTACCATTTCTTACATCATCGAGCTGCTGCCTCTCGTATTCATATTTCACATGCTCACGGTCTATATCTGCTGTTTCCATAAAATATTGCTCTATCTTACGTTCTAATTCCGGTTCCTGACTCTTTTGTATTCTATTTTCTTCAAAAAGAGTTCCTTCATCTACTGGTTCTAAGTGAAAACACAAGAGCGCGATAGACAGAAGATTTGCCAGTTCCGTCAATTTTCGATGGGGCATTGTTTGATATTTTGCAGAAATCCCATGTCTTCGCCGATAATCGTACATTGCAAGATTCATTTCTTCCTTTTGGGCTACACAAGCGGGTCCTGCGATATACAGATTCTGATTCTCATCTAAAAAAGCAAGATAAGCAAAGGCATTTTCTTCCACATAAATAACTGGTCCTCTGCGCTCCTCTACTCGCTTCTGTATCTCGGACCTGATGCCAGCATCTATCAGGAAGGGATCTGGTATGCTATCCCCAATCCCTTCCCGATAAATCAGCTGTCCCTGGCTATCATAAACATGAAATGGAACCTGCTTATTTAAATATAATCTTTTTAAATTGAATTGTTTTTCTTCACTTAAGCTTTTCATCATACTTCTATTGTAAAAGCACAGACTAGGAGATACAAGCTATTTTTCAATGATATTTACATTGGCATAAAATCCTCTGGTTTTTCCATCGATCCATGCACTATCAACGATTTCAACGCTATCTGTTAATCGAATATCCTTGGAGGATGAGCCAACTTTCACAGTCATCTCACCTGATTCAACCACCCACTGCATTTCGCTGTTCAAGAAAGCAAATTGGTCTGTCTTCATAGTGAAATGAATTTCTCTACTTTCTCCTGCGGGAATGGCAACGCGGCAAAAGCCTGCCAGTTCCTGAGCTGGTCGCATCATGCTTGCTAACTCATCTGTAACATAGAGCTGTACCACTTCTTCTCCATCTCGCTTTCCCACATTGGTTACCGTACAGGATACCTCTACCGTACCATGTGCCTTGGTCTGTTTTTGCACCATAAGATTTGAGTACTCAAAGGTGGTATAGCTGTGTCCTTCTCCAAAATAATACAATGGCTTCTTATTTCCCTCTGCATACTTGCTTAAAACCATGCCCATGCCATCATGATATCCGCTGCCATTGAATTGGGAAGCATACATCGGAATTTGTCCCTCTGTCCTAGGCACAGTAATTGGCAGTCTTCCCGCTGGGTTGTAATCTCCAAATAATACATCTGCCAATGCGCTTCCACCTGCTTCTCCCGGGAACCAGTTCTCGATAATTGCCCCATAGTGCTCTGAGATAAAGACACTAGACAGTGGCTTTGCATCCATGTGCACGTATACTGCCGGTGTTTTGGTTTGATAAATTAATTCTGCCAATTCCTCCTGTACCCCTGGAAGACCAATACGGTCTGTATCAATGCCTTCACCAGTAGTGCAATTAGAACCCCATCCGGATTTTCCTCCACCAACAAGAATAACCAGATCTGCCTCTTTTGCTGCTTTTTCTGCTGCAGCAAAGCCATCTCGCCCATTACCGGCAACCTCACATCCTTTTTCGTAAACCACCTGGGCATTGGGACACTTTTCCTTGATTGCCTGTAAAATAGTAATTGTTCTTTCTCCCATTACTTGGCGGATTAACTCCTCTATGTATGGTGAAGTTCCTCGTACATTGCTTCCTTCTAAATATGGCATCTGATAGGGGTTTTCCTCTTTTTGGGGAGCAACGCCCTGCATTCCTGCCATATCGCTCATAGAACCGGAAATATCACGGTCAATCACTGCCGGATAGGTATAATAACCAAACAGCAAACGCATAGAATCTGCATGAGGACCAATCACTGCAATTTTCTTTACTTCTTTACTAATTGGCAGGATTCCATCATTTTTCACAAGAACAATAGATTCTCTGGCTGCACGAATCATTGCCGGATTGGTAAGGCTTGGATGATATGCCTCACTTAACAGCTCCTTCTTTCCATTTGCCTCATCAAATAGTCCCAATTTCACCTTGGATTCTATGATTTTAGATACTGCTCTATCAAAGGCATGCTGTGCTTCTGAATCCTCATGTATCAGTTCTAGAATTTCTGGGGCAAATCCATAGGGATTGGGAAGCTCTGAATCCAAACCTGCCTTTAATGCAATAACCCCTGCCTGCTGTGGTGTTGCACACAGCTTTAAATCAACCATTTTATTTATGGACATATAATCCGACACTACAAAACCTTCAAAGCCCATTTCTTCACGAAGAAGCTTGGTAAGAATGTTTTTAGAGCCAATAACCATTTCTCCATCCAGGGTTCCATAGGAATTCATTACAGATGCCAGGTTTGCTTCTGTAATTGCCGCCTGAAATGGTTTGGCATATACCTCCCGCAGCTCTCTAGATGGAATCGGGTTGGTTGCCATATTTAAACCGCCTTCACTCATTGCATATCCTAGAAAATGCTTCGCGGTGGCCACAACTCCATTTTCCAAATCATCTGTCTGAAGTCCTCTGGTATATGCCACACTCATTGCCGCACATAAGGTAGGATCTTCCCCGTAGGTCTCTGCCACACGTCCCCAACGGGGATCACGTGCCACATCCATGACGGGAGATAATACCTGACGCATTCCTGTAGACAGCATCTGTTTCCGAATGACTTCGGCCATATCTTCCACCACGCTCACATCCCATGTAGCACCTAATCCAATCGCCACTGGGAAAATGGTTCCGTCCTTCGTCATCAATCCGGATACAGCCTCATTATGACGCAGTGCTGGAATATGACACAGCTCTTTGATGATCTCCTGTTCCTTTTTTGCAGCTTCTGCCTGTGCCTGATAATCACTATCATTGGGCATAATTGCAATCTCTCCCATACCATTGGGAAAATACTTCAGCATTTCTGGTGGAAGCTGTTCTCCTCCACAGAACATACATGTTAATTGTGCCAGCTTCTGTTCCTCTGTCATTGTAGCAATAATATCACGAACCTGATTTTCTATTTCCTGCTTACTTTTCATGTTGCTTATCCCCCTTTACGTGTTTTGTTAAGGTTATTATAGCAACAATGGTTTTGTCGCATCTGTTATTTATGTTTTCATTTTATAAGTTATGTTTGTTTTTCTGGTTGTAGACTTATACGCGGGACTTATACTCAGGATTCCTATTGATGCTCAGATTGATATATGATTATTTGCACATTGGTGCTCTGGATTTATGCTCCGGATTTATGCTCTGGATTTATGCTCCGGATTTATGCTCCGGATTGGTGCATTGTGGCTAGGAGCAAAATCAAGTCGTAAATCCACCAAATTTCCTGCTCAGAAAGAAAATATACTTGCATCATTGCTATGCTTTGGGGGATTTGTAACGATGACGGAAGCGTGGCTCCAAGAAGCTCAAGCAACCTGGGGCGAGCAGGAGGTGGCGGCTGATAATCCCCCAAATTAACTTTGCCGTTACATAGATATTCCGATGTGCTTGCTCAGTTTGGGGGATTTGCAACGATTGCAGCGATATAACCCCAAGAAGCATGAACAGCACGCATCAAAATATAAAAACAGGTCCCCGCTTACGTCACGAAAACCTGTTTTTGCCTTGCATATATTTATTTACAGTATCTAGCTTATTTACAGTGTCTAGCTCACATGAGCCTTCTGCTTATACATCTCCCGATCTGCCGCCTCAATCAATGCCTCCACCGTTGCTACATGCTCTGTTCCAAATTCTGCATATCCAATACTTGCTGATAAATGGTACGTCTCTTTATTTTCTCGATTAAGCACTTCCAATTCCCGGTGAATACTTTCTATCATGCTCTGGACTTCCTCTTGATCCCCGCACTCCAAAACAATAGCAAATTCATCCCCTCCATATCGGGCAAGGAAACAGCGATAGGTATCACACACCTTCTTTAATACTCCAGCCATATCCCGTAAGGCCTGGTCTCCCTTCTTGTGTCCATAGGTATCGTTAATACGCTTAAACTTATTAATATCTAAAAGCAGCATATAAAGCTTCTGCTCTCCACGAGTCTCCTTTGTAACCACATTTAGGTAACGATTCAGTTGCCCCCGATTATTAATATTCGTCAACGCATCCAACGTTATCTGATGATTCTGTACATTCAAATATACCATTAATTCAGCAACCACGATACAACTGCTTACCAATACCAGGCCATAGATAAGGACCTGGAAAATTGCACCAATCAGGGGAAGGATAACAAATTGTGCCAGGCTATTGTACTCTTTCTTCTCCGATGGAATGGTGGTTTTCTTTGCCTTTTGCAGTGCTCGCACAGAAGGCGTTAACAAATAGACAAAGGATAAAATCACCTGAACGAGATAGAGCGGTCCTCTATGATATACATTACTTTTATCAATAAAAAATAGCCATTCATTGATAGGCGCTGTTATGGTAAATATAATAAATACCAACACAGGGATTCCCAGTACTTTGGCGTTTCGTGTAACTTGATTTTCGTCCTCTGTCAGTCTGAAATTCACATAAATCCACCAGAGATAGGGGACAGCAACGCAGGAAATAAGATACAAGCCATTCGCCCCATACAAAATCCATCGGGTCGCTTCCCCCTGCCGTCCATCCAGCGCCCATGCAACAGAATATACGATTACTGAAATTACGGAAGTATATAGAATCATTCGAAACAACTTCTCATCCAGCATCATAATCATTCGGTTCTTAATATTTACAATTAATAATATAAGAATTGCCAGGGCAATCACGTTTATTTCCAAACGAAGAAGAACTATCATAAAGACCTATTGGTTTATCTACTGTAGCATGTGCATACTTTTCTTACATTTTATCCTATTTTGTGAATGATTGCCATATGTTTACAAAGTATTAGAAAAAAGTATTAGAAAAAATCCATGCATTTGTATCTCTACAAATGCATGGATAAATCTCCTTCCATATTCCTATAACTCTTTTACTCTGCCTGCTTTTTCTTTCCTGTTATAATGGCAACTACAGCAAGTACGGCATTGATGAGACACCATCCGGACCAAATCGCCAAATCTGAATAGGAACCGTAATTGGCAAAGCCTAGTACTGCAGCCAGTCCAAAGAGAATAATCAGAGCAATATTTCCTCCCTTTTTCTCAGATTTTCTAGTTGCGATGGACACAATTCCCCCGGCCAGCATAAAGACTGCTACCATAATTCCGGCTGAACCTGAAACCTCTCCATTTTCTTCTAATGCATTGGAAAGGCCTGCTGCACAAGACTGAAAGGTTACAAAGACAAATAATACAATTGATAAAATACCTGAAACTAATTTCCAAATTTTCATTGTTCAAAATCCTCCTCATGGAATGTCATTTATTATTTTGCTGAAAATGTAATTGGGTCTGAATCAGCAATGGTGTCGTAGGTCTCGTTGTTATAAATATGGAATTTCAGCTCCACCTGGTCGATAGATTTAATTCCATTATCCTCTAAATCTGAGGACATAATGGTGATTTCATCAATGGCTTTCTTGCCATCATAAACTGTGGTGGAGAAATATGGTTCCATCATAAATCCGTTAATAGACATATCTTCAACAGAGATATTTACATTTTGTCCGGATGTATTTTCTACATAGAGAAGAATTGCTGTTCCCCAAAATGAATTCTCATCCACCGTTTTTCCCACAATCTTAATACCATTTGCATTATATAATTCATTTCCCGTATCATCTGCTGTGGTATCCATACTGTCATAGCCAGAGGTTTTAATCTCAGAATATTGGTTTTGGAAAATGTAATCCATATTAGAATCATATGCATGGAAGTACATTTCCACCTGACCAACGGAATCAATTCCTGCTGCCTTTAGCTCTGAGGATGATAAATACATGGTTTCATTGGATTTCTTTCCTGCCGCGATATCGGCACCAAATAAATCCGAAATCATATAATTATTTACAATTAATGCATCACATCCAACGGTATAATCCGTTTCTGAATTATTTTCAACTAATAATTTAATTCCATCTCCCCATACACTGTCCGTTACATATTCCTGTGCTGTGATTTTAATTCCAGCCTCATCCACAAGCACCTGCTCCTCAATGGTAACTGTGGAGTCTGTACTGTCGGAATCCGTCACCTCTTTCTTCTGGTTAGAAGTAGAAGAGCCAGAACCACATCCTACTGCCAGCGCTGCAAATAAAACAAAGCTGAGTATCAACGCCAACACTCTAATACCTTTTTTCATATCCTATTGCCTCCTTTTTGTAATGCGGTTTTTTGTAAATTTTTCTGCATAGCTTTGCATAAATGTATGCTACCACATTTTTCCAGTACCGCTTCCCCCCGTAACGGTGGCAATTTAATCTTCAGGTATCTAGCTTTGTATTCCACTGGTTCTCAGTGGTTCCATCCCATTCTTTTTCAACAGTTCATTTACCTCAATGATACTTCCCGGTCGTTCATTAAAGATAATCATAAGCAATGCATCCCTTGGGATTTTGGCATACAGCTGCGGCATCTGATATTTTTTCAGTGCCCTTTGTGTTTCATCTAACGTCAGCTGTGACGCATAGCATATCCGCAGGATAACATCTCTTTGCTTGGTATGTTTTTCCCCGGATAACAATTTGTAGCCATATCGCTCCGGAATATCTGCCTTCAAAAATACGGTTTGCAGCTTTATTTTCTTCTGCTCCAATATGGATTTGATATAGATAGAAAATGCTTCATCATCCCGATTCATGCTATCCTTATTGGTTTTGCAATACCCATCAAATTCCGTCAGATGGGTTTTTCCCAAGACATTTTCCAATTCCTGTGTACTTTTTTCGTTCATATCATATTCCTTTCTGTTATAATCAATACAATAACACTTATGAAAGCAGGATATTTTTATGGATCTTACCCAGCATCTTTCTATTTCCTATTATAAAAATATAGCCGTCATCAATGAAGCACATAATATCTTTCTTGTGCAGCACCAGACCAGTAACAAAATCTATATCAAAAAAATACTTGATGTGTATAATATCAACATTTATCAACAGCTTTCTGAACATCCCATTGCCGGTATCCCTAAAATCATGGATTATTGGGAAAAGGATGGGCAATTAATTCTTATTGAAGAATATATCTCCGGAACTCCCTTATCAGAGCTCATGGCAGACAAGCTGCTTACACCGGAACAAATCAATCGTTATATGGCAGAGCTGTGCAGCATCCTACATACCCTTCATTCCCAGGTTCCGCCCATGATTCACCGGGATATTAAGCCTTCCAATATTATCATTACCAGTTGTAACCATGTAATCCTATTAGATTTCAACGCTGCCAAACAATACTCCGCTGCTTCCCAGACAGATACCGTGCTGCTGGGAACTCAGGGATATGCGGCTCCGGAGCAGTATGGGTTTGGCTCATCCTCTCCTCAGACGGATATTTATGCCCTGGGTATTTTGTTAAAGGAAATGGTTGCTTCCCTTCCTGTGTACACACCACAGTTTGATGGCATCATTGCCAAATGTACCCAGCTAATTCCCAGACAACGATATCAATCTGTTCTTCAGCTGATGCATGCCCTGCATCCAGCCGTTGATGTACTTCCCGTTCCAAAGGAAGAAAAACCATTTTACAAGTATTTCCCGCCTGGCTTTCGCACTAGAACTCCATGGAAGATGACGGTGGCAGCTTTAGGCTATCTGTTTATTTTCTGGCTGTGTCTGTCACTGGAGGTGGAAAATGTAGCTGGTGCAGCCCTGTGGTTCGAACGTATTATGCTGCTTGCCATTATGCTTTCTGTGGTATGTGGATGCTTTAATTACCTGGATATTCAGAAGTTCTTTCCCATATGCAAGCACCCCAATCGACTGATACACTACTGTGGTATTCTTCTGCTGAACACTCTTATGGTGTCTGTCATGTTTGTCGTGCTGATTATCATTGAATCTGTATTCTTTCACGTATAACTATTGTAGCATATGTACACGAAAAAGTTGCCACCTGTAGGGTGGCAACTTTTTTGTGTACCGCTTGCGTGTACTTTTTACTTTTGCTTGTTCTTTTTGTCTGTTTCTTTTGCTTGTTCTTTTGCCTGTTTCTTCCTTGCTCTTTTGCTTGTTCTTTTCACATGAACTTTCTTGTTCTCTTTTGGCGTGCATTTTTAGCACATTTCTCGAGGAGCAAAGAAGGATTGGGGGATATGCTTCCTATGTGAAGCATATCCCCCAACGCAAGGCGTGTAACCATCATATATGTTCATTGCAGTACGTGCTTTGGAGGATTTCACGCTTTATTTTCCCGACCGCCCCAAGGTATTTAAGCTTCTTGGAGCCACACTAAAGTATTTGTTACATATCCCCCAAAGCATAGAATCCAGCAAGTAAAATCTCGCCTTTATATGCCAGCTTTGGAGGAATTTTGCTCTGTATCACCAATATCCCCCAAGAACAGAACACTAACGGCTCCCACACTCCAACGCTTCATTTTATCATTACTTGCATATGGTAAGTAGCTGTCTAAAATTACATAATGGATAAGTAACCTTGGGATGTTTACTTGCATCTCCCAAACCGGCACTGTCAAAGCCTCCTCTACAGGCAGCTTCAATTCCAGCTTCTGCATCCTCAATAACCAGACAATCCTCTGGTTTTTCCTTAATATACGCTGCGGCTTTTAAGAACACCTCCGGGTCAGGCTTGGAGTTTACAATATTCGTGCCATCGCTGATGGCATCAAAGAAATCGCTAAGGCCTAATCTGGCAAGAATTGTTCTTGTATTCTTGCTGGAAGAGCCGATTGCCAGTTGATATCCCCGGCTTCTTAACTCCTGGAGCGTATCCTGTACCTCTTTTGACAAATCAGCTGTTGTCATGTTGGTTAACAGTGCCTTGTAGGTCTCGTTTTTCTCTTGGGCGAAAGCATCCTTTTCTTCCTTTGTATATTTCTGAGGGGAAGCTTCTAATATAATATCCAGACTTTCCATTCGACTGACTCCCCGCAGCCTGTTATTTACCGTTTCATCAAAGGGAATACCCAGCCGGTTTGCCAACTTTTTCCATGCCTGGAAGTGATACTGATCGGTAAAACAAATCACCCCATCCAAATCAAATATTATTCCTTTATACTGTTTTGTCATTGCATCTCCTTTCCAGTTTCAGAAGCTCCTGTGCTGCTGCCTGAACCATTTCTGGTGTAAATCCCATAAAGCCCATGTACTGTAATTCCTTTAGACTGAGAGATAAATTCTCTATATCCTGGCTCATAATTAATCCATAGGCTACTGGAAGCTTTTGCTGTAATATTTCCATAGCTCTCTCATCTGTCTGCAGCTCCTCAAGTCTGGTGTCCATGGAATATAGTAGTCTGTAATCCTGTAATGGCATATATGTTTTGTCAAATGCTCCTGCCTCCAGCTGGACTTCTTCTCCACGGGTTCCTGGCAATACAGCAATGGCGGTACAGCCAAATGGAACTTCAAAATGTACCGTAACACTGCCATCCTCATTAATTCTCCAGCGGGACACATAGCTTCCACTAATGGAATCATAGGTGAAATCCACCCAT
>CAZYYO010000029.1:28553-30616 GCA_964650965.1 uncultured Lachnospiraceae bacterium
ATGCATAATAGTAGACGGATGCAATAAAAGAATCATCCGTTCCACCCTTCATGCTTTGGGGTGTAACACCATCCTGTGCCAGCCAGTCTCCAAAATGAAAACCGAAGTCCCACAGACTTTTGTCTCCCCGCTCCTTATCCTGCTGCATAATCCACTCTACCCAGTCCTTCATCATTGGATAATGCTCTGCTAATTCATCCTTGTCGCCATAATATTCATACAGCACCATCGGTAAAAAGGTGGCTACATCTCCCCACACACTGCTTCCCCCAGGAAGTCTGCTGATGTTGGGAATATAATTAGGGATTGCCCCCTGATTTTGTAGTTGTTCTAAGTGTAAATCATGTAGGAATTTATGATAAAATGCTCTGGTATCCATGTGAAAGCTTGCAGTTGCACAAAATACCTGGGCATCTCCCGTCCATCCCAATCGCTCATCCCTCTGTGGGCAATCGGTAGGCATATCCAAAAAATTGGATTTTTGTCCCCACATACAGTTCTTCGCCAGACGATTCAGCTTCTCATGGGATGATGCAAAGCTTACGGTTGTATCCAAATCCGAATAAACTACTTTGCCCATAAACATATCCAAAGTCATAGGACCAACCCATCCGGTAATTCTTACATATCGAAATCCATAATAGGTAAAATGAGGTCGTACTGCCTCTGTCTCTCCACCAGAAACATAGATAAACTGAGACTTTGCGGTCCGATAATTATCATTGTAAAAGTTACCCTTTTGAAGAATTTCCCCATAGTCCAAGGTGATTTTAGTACCTTTTGGCAAATCGGAAGTAAACGCTACAAAACCTACGAAATTCTGTCCAAAATCAAGCACGGTCTCTCCCGCTGGTGTATGGAGAATTTCCTGTACGGGTATCTCTTCCTTTACAATCACCGGCAGGCTGTAGCGTTCCACCAGCTTTTCCTTCATTTGCTGACTATTATCCCACACCTGAACAGGATATTCCTGCATCTCTTCCTTGGTCAGTGTCTGATGATATTCTTCCCCATCATAAATGTCACTCATCATTACTTTACTGTGACGATAGGTCCAGGTCTCATCGGTTACAATACAGGTGCTGGTACCATCTTCATAGGTTACCACTAATTCAGCTATGGCACCAAAGCGATTGCCATAGACAGCAGCATCCCCCTCATATCCAAGACGACCTTTGTACCAGCCATTTCCCGTTATAATTTCAATGTGATTGTCCTTATGCAGCATATGGGAAATATCATAGGTCTGATACTGAATAGCCTGATTATAGTCATTGCAAAATGGTGCCAGATATTCCTCCCCGATTTTCTCCTCATTGATATAAGCTTCATACAAACCTAAGCCGCTGATATAGATTCTTGCCTGTGCAATTTTTTTATCTTCCAGGTTAAATTGCCTGCAAAAGCTTGGATGAAATCTGTGGTCTTCCTCTGTTCCAATCCACTCTGCTTCCCAGGCTTCATCCATTTTTCCTGTTTCAAAAAAGTACACGTCACTTTTTGCCCTATCTTCCTGACTTCCTGTCACTTCCACACACAGATAATATCTGGTTCTTGGCTGTAATTGCAGGGTAAGTGATTCTCCAACAGACGACAGCTCTCTTCCTTCTTTTTCAAAACAAATGGTTTGAAAATCTGGGGAAGTACTGACCGTGATTCTGGCATTTTTCTGGTATTTACTTGTGGTGTCAACCACCTTCCAGGAACATTTCAATTTTTGAAAAGAGAATCCAACTGGATTCTCTTTTCCATTAATTTTTACATCAATAATTTTCATTCTTTATCTCCATCCAAGTTGTAATTTCTCTATCCAAAGAGGAACTTAGCCAGCTTTTCCATGTCATCCGGTTCGTGAGCAAACACTTCCAAATCCGGAATCTCTGCCATTTGTGGGAAGAAATTTGCCAAGGCAATAATCTGACATAATTTAGATTTTAAATTCAGTCGATCTCCTTCTCCGGTTACCATTTCCACCTTGCCATGGCAGGAATCTACTACCTTTAAAAAGCCTTCAATATCTTCTAATTTATCTATTTTCATCTTGTTTCCTCCACATTGCCTTC
>CAZYYO010000030.1:0-29645 GCA_964650965.1 uncultured Lachnospiraceae bacterium
ACGTTCTTACCAAATCTCGAATCGTAATCTCCAAGTTTCCATCCAACAAGGCATTTCTTGCTTCTAGCCGTACCAGATTATCTACTCCCTCCAACTGCAGCTCTGCCGAATCCTCAATCGTAATCACTCTTTCTCCTTTGGGGATATATTCCGCCAGTGCATTTAAGAAGGTGGTTTTCCCAGAGCCGGTTCCTCCAGAAATGAAAATATTATAGCCAGACTGCACCAGAAGCTTTAATTGATCTGCCATCTCCTGTGACAGGGAATCCAGCTGAAGTAATCGTTTCATGGTAATGGGATTTTTGGGGAACTTGCGAATAGAGAGAATGCTTTCATCGACGGATGCCGGTGGAAGTACAATATTAACACGAGACCCATCATAAAGCCGCGTATCTACAATAGGCGTAGACTCATTTACTATTTTGTTAGAAGCTGCCACAATCTGCTGAATCACATCATTTAATTTTTCTCTAGATGAAAACTGACGTCCCGTTTCCTGAATTTTTCCATCCTTCTCTATAAAAATTTTCTGGTAACCATTGATCATGATTTCTGTAATATCTTCATCCTCTAATAGTTCCTGAAGAACATCCAGTTTTCGCAAGGAATTAAAGATATTATTTTGAAGCTGCAGTCTCCTTGGAATCGAAATATTCTGATTTCTTGCCTGGTTACAAATCTCCTTTTGTATCAGTACTACAATTTCCTCGTCGGTAATGTCCCTAGACATATCCATCTGTTCCATTACCCGGCTTCGAATGCTTTGCTCCAGCTCAACCATGAATTTCTCCACCTTCTATCTGCCTTCGAATGAATCTACCCATATTGCCCTGACATAATTCTTCCATCAAATATGCACCGATCGTAAGATTCATGGCAGACATTGGAAGAGACACCTCTTTTACCAATTGTTGAAGCTGCTTTTGCTTTAAATACTGCTGGATAACCCATTGGTATTTGTCATAGTATTCTCCTGGCTTATTTAGCAAAAGAACTTGGCTGCATGCCGATAACAGTTGGCTGAAGCCAGGTAAAACTCTGCCAAACAAAATAACCACATACTCATATTGTCTCTGGCATAATAATTCCATTAGCCCTAGCCACTGCTCCCTGGTAACTTCATTCATTTCCTCTAGGGCAACAAATCCAGTAAGGATATCTAAGTTCCCATGGGAAATAATAAAATCTTCCAGCGGTATCTGATGGATGGATTGCCCCTCCATAATATAGAACAAATCATATAGATTCTGTTTGGTGGAACATTCAATGAACTCTGCAAGCATTGACAAATCTTCCAAATCGATGAACAATGTTTTCCCCTTTTGTCCCAAAATCTGTGACAGGGTAAGTGCATACGGCATCTGAAGTTCATGCCCAATGGGTGAATAGACTCCAATTACCTTGCTCCGATCTTTCACTCCATTTGATATGTCTTCCTGGTGCAGTGACGGAATCTGCATGCTTGAAATAATTTCTATTGTTTTCTCCATGGATTGATATTTATAAATCTTAGGAAGCTCCGGATACCTGGAATCTGCATGCTGCTCCTGTAAATGCAGGGTACATGCAATCTGTATCTTTGGCGCCGGGGTATCCAGAAACGGATCATTTAATATTCCAATATCATAGTTACCCGTATGCTGCGAATAGGTATTGGGGTCACTAAAAGAGCTGATGATGTAATAATTTCCCATTTCCTCAACCAGATAATTAACAAAGGCACTAACGTAGCTTTGGTCTTCGTCACATATTAATAATTTTTGTTTCTTCACATAATAACCTCCCCTGCTGCTAAGATAATGAACGCGAATAAAATACATCCTGTAAAATGGATGGTACCTCCAGGTTCTTCCAATGTGGAATAAAATAAGATTTTCTTAGAGTTAATACATAAGATGACGTACTGAAGAAATCTGTTGCACCGTCTTCGCAGCTGTCTGCAGATGATCATCTGATAACAGCTAACGACTGCTCCAGCAATTAAGGATACTAGAATGATCCTTAATATGATTGGAACACCGGTAACGGCTCCTATTACAGAAAGCAGCTTAATATCTCCAGCTCCCAGAGCTCCCATAAGAAATAGCAGATATAACATTATAATGGGTAGAATTGCTCCAGTTAAAAAAACATACATTCCCTTCATGCCCAGCATTACAAACTGATATCCAAGTGCAGTGATATATCCACAAATAATTACTTTGTTCGGAACCTTATCCACACATAGATCAAATGCTGTTGCAATGATAATAATTGGTAATAATATCACATACGTTGTGCATATCACCTCCTCTTTTGTTATGAAGCAAATTATAATAGGCATATTTTAGAAAGTCCATTACGTTTCAGGAAAGTTTTTTATTTGTGAATTTTTAACAAAAATACTTTTTTATGTTTTCAATAATTATTTGTGCGTGTTTTTGTACAATACTCCCAGTTTTACCGTAGTTTTCCCGCCATACTAACGGATTTCTTCTTCTTTTTTATTACCACTTGTTGCATATTAATCAAAAAAGGTATATTATAGGGTAAATATTTATTTGCCACATACGAACCATTTGTAAATTTATGATACTGACGTATTTTGTTCAATAATAAGGAGGAATATCATGGATCACACCAGTAAAGACCTGCGTGTAAGACGTACCTTAAAATCAATTAGAAATGCCTTCTATCAGTTAGTTCTAGAGAAAGACTATGCCGATATCTCTATTACAGAATTGACAGATTTAGCTGAGATTAACCGAAAGACCTTCTATCTGCATTATTCATCTCTCGATGACTTGGTAAAGGAAGTGGAGGATGAAATTGTACAGGATATTCTGGAATATGTAGAAAATGAAGCTGAGAACCTGGATGTTGCCGGTTGTGTTGGAAAATTCTATCATTATCTGGATGAATGCGATGAAGTGCAGCAGAAGCTTCTCTGCGACTCACACTATCATTTCTTCTATGAGGATGTTACTAATGCGGTATTAGGAAGTCATGCCTTCCAGAAATTCTTCTCCATTACCCAATATCCCAGCGTGGTTCGTTCCTACTCTATTACCATTACCTTTATCTATCGCAGCTGGTTAAAGGATGGTCGTCAGATTCCTCTAGATGAGTTGATAGCCTATGCAAGCATGTTAATTCTTCATGGATACAGTGGCATTGTGCAAAAATAACGTAAAAAAAGGGTGCCTTTTTGAGGCATCCTTTTTATTTGCTAACATACTGGGTGTTATCTAGTACACAATCAATTAATATTTCCAGCTGCTCCTGACTTAATTCCATATCCTTGGTGATAGATACATACAATGCCCGTTCTCCATTTGTAATGAGATATTCATGACATCCTTCGTCATTGCGATAGAGCATAGATTCTCCATATAACGTCTCTTTTGTCTGAAGCACCCTGTCTTCACTGGTTCCGAAACAGTAATCCGCTACATTTTCCATGTCATCATAGGAGGTAAACAGCGTATAATTCAATCGTGGATATTTTTCTTTCTCCCGGTAATCATCTTCTATCTCGTATTCCCAGAAATCCCATACGGTCATACCATCGATCTGAGATGGTTCTGATTCTGCATAGCAGGACATCACCAAATCATCTGCCAGTGGAATACCTAAAAACTCCATATCTACAGGCAAAGCGTCCTGGTATAAGTCTCCTGTCACATGCTCTCCATCCTCTGCCGTATATTTGTATCTTGTATAATTATGATTGGAATGTTGGTCATGGAGTGTGCTTCCGATAATTCCTGCCATCATAACGGCTGAAACTGCCATCATAACAACAAAAACCAAGACAAACATAATAATTGCATTGACCCAGCCTGGCGTCTTTAAGGCCGCTCCAATCTTCTTACATAAAACAAAGGTGCCCCAAAGTGCCAGTATTTCTACCAACGCAATGGCCAGAATCATATACCGCTCATTTCCTGTTCCAATCGATAATACTTCTCTCACCAGAACAGCCAGAAGCAACACTACATACGTCCATTGAACTATGGTTACACGGAGATGATTATCCGGTGCAAAGGTATTATAAGCTTTCAAATATCGCCTGGAACGAAGGTACCATATCATATATTCCACAATCAAATATAAGAAGAAAACTGCCAGACTCATTAGGATGTAACTGTAGCTGCTTGCAGAATCCATTTTTATATTTCCATAAAACAGAAGACTGTACAGAACAATAATCAGCAATCCTGGCCATACACAGTTGCGCATCATTCCCTTGTGAATTCGTTTTAACTTAATGGACATATCGCTTTGTATCTCCACGGCCTCCTGGTCATCTGTAGAAAACACAATAAACCTTCCATTACTGTCCACATAATCCCATCCGGCGCTCTTACAATATTCCGTATACTCCTGCTGTTCTTCACTGGGCGCCACAGAATATGCACTTGCTTTCTCAAATACATCTACCGTATATCGTCTGGTGTTGGATGGCTCTCCCTTCTCAAAGAGATAATAAACGTTATTAATTTCCTTTAAAAACCACCCCTTGGCTGCCATCTTGGTAAAGCATTCGCTCATTGCCTGAATCTGATTCAGTTGGTATGTGGCAAATACGCGCTTCGTCTTCATCTAGTATCCTCCCTACTATTGAATCTCACATTTCTATTATTGTTGTACGTGCTTCATATATTTCTCGTAGTCTCTTGCCTTCTTCTGTATCCGCTGATACTCATCTGCTACTGCCAGTCGCCCTGCATTGGTTATTACATAACTTCGCTTTCTACCTTCTACCGCAGTTTCTCGAATCATATCTGCCTGAAGGAAATTTCCCAACAATGTATACAGGGTTCCAGGGCCTAAGGTTACTTCTCCATCGGTCATCTCACTTACCTTCTCCATAATATCTACACCGCAGCATTCCTCCTGAAGTGCAATGAGGATATAGAACATGGGCTCGGTTAATACTTGAAATTTTTCTCTGGCCATATCATCACATCCTTCCTCAAGGTTGTTTCGCTATATATTATCTTGATTTTATAATATCGAATATCAATATCGATATTCGATATTATACCTCCAAGGAAGTAATCTGTCAAGTAAGCAAAAAAAGAACACCTATTTCTAGGTGTTCCATTTAGCCGAGTTCCTATCTGTTGAACCCATGCCCCTGCCAAGGAGTCGGCGTGACGGGATTCGAACCCACGACCTCTACGTCCCGAACGTAGCGCTCTACCAAGCTGAGCCACACGCCGTTATTGTGCTTTATAAACGAGCATCTTTTTGGATGCCCGTTTATTGTAGCACATTGATTTTTTTGTGTCCAGAAAAATCTATATCTGTTTTTGATTGCTGCTATCTATTGTAAAATCAGCCGTACACTTCCATACATTCCTGCATCATTTCCTAAGGATGCAAGCACAATCTTCGTATCTGCACAAGCGTGGAATACCTGATTTCGGAAGGATTTATCAATGGCATCAATCAAAAACTGACCTGCCTTGGATACCCCTCCACCAATGAGGATTGCCTCCGGATTAACCACACAGCAAATCTTACACAATGCTGCTGCAAGAAGCTTGCATACTTCTTCAACCACCTGGTTGGCAACTTCATCTCCAGCCTTAGCTGCATCAAACACATCCTTTGCAGAAAAATTCTCAATGGTACTTAAGCTACTTTTAGACCCAGGTCCTGCCAGATGTTTTTTCGCCATTCTTACAATACCGGTAGCAGAAGCATATTGTTCAATACAACCATACTGGCCGCAATTACAAGGATCTAGCTCCTGTTCATTTACAACCATATGTCCGATTTCCCCACCAGCTCCGGTAGATCCGTTGATAATTCTGTCATCAATAATGATGCCTCCACCAATTCCAGTTCCAAGGGTTACCATAACGATACTCTGAAAATCTTTGCCACTTCCTACCCAGGCTTCTCCAAGTGCTGCTACATTTGCATCATTTGCAGCCTTCACCTTCATTCCTACCAGGTTTTCCAGTTCTGCTTCAATGGGTACAACACCCCAGCCCAGATTCACGCATCGGTTAACAATACCATCATTATTGACTGGTCCTGGAATTCCTATCCCAACACCTTCTATCATTTCCTTGGTGAATCCTCGCTCCACCATTTTCCCGTGAATTGCTGCTGCAATATCCTTGAGAATATTTTCCCCATTGTTGCTCTTGTCTGTTGGAATTTCCCATTTTTCTACCAGTGTACCATCTGTTTTAAACAGTCCCAGCTTACAGGTCGTTCCTCCCAAATCTACTCCAAAACCATACTCCTTCATCTTATCCCTCCATGTACTTTATGTTTTCCCCTTATGGGGTTACTAGGCTATTCTCTATCGGGGCATCGTCTGTAACCTTAATCTCATCTAGAAATTCCATTGGTGTCAGCCCCTGATGAATCTTATTCATATAATTCTGCCAGATACTTCCCGGATAAGAAGCCCCAGACAATCCAGGCAATTCTTTCGGCTGGTCATATCCAACCCATACACTGGTTGTGTAATACCTGGTATATCCTACAAACCAACCATCCTTATTATCATTGGTGGTTCCTGTCTTACCGGCGCTTGGCATACCATCCAGGCCCAATCCTCTGGCTGTTCCGCTGGTGATAACGCCTTCTAAAATATCCGTCATTGCCCGTGCGGCATTCTCCTTATACACAATGGTTTCCACCTGAGATGCCTGATATACCACGTTGCCCTGGGCATCTGTAATCTTCATGACACAGGTTGGTTCCCTATAATTTCCATCATTTTCTATTGTAGCATAACCCTTCGCCATTTCCAATTGGGAAACGCCATTTGTAAATCCTCCCAGTGCAGCTGCCTGGCGTTCGTCATTTGCATCTAGTCTTGCAAAGCCCATATTCTTCAAATATCCAATGCCAACCGAAGGTGTTAACTCTTCAAATATTTTCCAGGCTATGGTGTTCTTTGATAATTCTACGGCTCTTCGCAGGGTTATTTCTCCTGCATATTTTCCATCTGCATTGGATGGTCCATCTGCTATAGGTTCATCTCTTACTATAGTATCTGCTGTATCATTACGTTCCAATGCCGGGGTATATACAATCAAGGGTTTGATTGCACTTCCTGGCTGACGATAGCTTTGATATGCCCGATTTAAGGTATACCCAGACAAATCCTGTCCTCTACCTCCTACAATGGCATTTACCATGCCTGTGGTATTATCAATACATACTGCTGCACTTTGCAGTGCATATACGCCATCTTCTCCTGTTTCTGTAAATTGTGCCAATGTGTCGTCAATGGATGCCTGAAGCTCCCGCTCCTTATTTAAATCCAATGAAGTGTAAATACGATATCCCCCCGTATATAATTTCTTGTTATATTCCCGATAATTCTCTTCGTAGCTATCCTGGTATGCTTCTTTGTCCTGCGCATTCTCAAACTGGGTCTGAAACTGGAAGCCAGCTTGTTCCATCAGTGCTCTCGTCGCGCAGTAATAGGTGTAGGTTTCTGCATAATTATTTTTTATCTGTCCCGGCCGCTCCAGGGTAATCTCTTCTGCCTTCGCCTCCTGGTAGGAACTTTCGGAAATCAGCTGATCCTCTAACATATTTTTTAGAATCTTATTTCTGCGCTTCTTTGTATGCTGTGGATTTTCTACCGGATCGTAATAGGTTGGACTATTGGGAATTCCACATAGATACGCTATTTGTGATAAGGACAGCTGTGAGATGTCTTTATTAAAATATCCTTTGCTGGCTGCCTGTATGCCATAATATCCATTTCCAAAATATACATTATTCAGATAGTACTCCAAAATATCTTCCTTGGAATATTTCTTCTCTAATTCTACTGCAATAAAAATTTCTTCTACCTTACGCTCCCAGGTTTTTTCCTGGGTAAGAAAGATATTTCTTGCCAGCTGCTGGGTGATGGTGCTTCCTCCCTGGGTCGCTTCTCCATTGCGAATCATAGCCCATACAGCTCTAAGAATTGCCTTATAATCCACGCCATGGTGCTGATAGAACTTCTTATCTTCAATACTGACGGTAGCCTGGCGCACATAAATGGGGATGTCTTCATAGGATAGATAATATACATCCTTCTCCCCCTTTAAGACAGAAATCAGCTCCCCACTGGCATCATAAACAAGGCTTGTCTGACTTGCACGAAAAGTCTCGTCTGTGGAATTATTTACAAAGGAAATGGCTTCCTGCTTCATTTGGGTAACCTTAGACGCATAGCCTCCTACATAGTAGTAAGTAACTGCTGCAATCACAAGAAGCATCAGGAAGAATTGTATTTTGAAGAATCTCCAGATTTTCTGGGTCTTTGTCCTCTTTCTTTTCTTTTTGCTCATTGCATTCTCCTATCATCTGCTGATTTTATTCTACACGTTTCTTATGTATTTCTCAACAAAATAAGCAGACCGAAGCCTGCTTATCATATTCTGCCATTTCCTTATGATTTTTTCTATTGCTCCATCTGGCTCCCTAGGAATCCTGCTGCTGTCATAACCAGCTTCTGCTCCATTTCACTCATCATTTTCTCTTCATCTCTGCTGTACATCACAACGCTTCCAATGGCATCTCCCTGAGAAATAATGGTTGCCGCCGATTGGGAATAATACTCGTCCTCATTCCCTTCTGTAATAGGAATAAATCCTTCCTGTCCTCGAAAAGAGACCCAATTATCTCTCTCTTCTATGCGGTCTTCTAATTCCTTGCTAATAGCCTTCCCCTCGAAATCCTTCTTTCGGCTTCCGCTAGCAGCCACGATTCGGTCTTTGTCTGTGATGCACACCAGATAGCCTGTGGTCTCCGACAGGGACTTAGCATATTGGGCAGCAAATGCAGATAGCTCACCAATGGGAGAATATTTTTTTAGAATGATTTCCCCCTCTTGATCTGTGAAAATCTCCAGCGGCTCCCCTTCTCTGATTCTCAGAGTTCGTCTAATTTCCTTTGGTACAACGACTCTCCCTAAATCATCAATACGTCTTACGATTCCTGTAGCCTTCATGTATTATTTTCCTCCTGTAATTTCTACCATTTCTGTACAATTTCCATACTTGTACTCTGCTGTTATTATGTGGAAATCAAGAAGGATTATACATAAGTAAGTTCATGTTCTAATGGTTCTTTATATATTTTGCCATTGTTTCGTACATGGTATCCGGATTGATTGGCTTGGAAATATGGGCATTCATGCCAGCTTCCAGTGCTGCTCGTATATCTTCTGAAAAGGCATTCGCGGTCATGGCAATGATCGGGATTGTTTTTGCATCCGGACGAGATAAGCTTCGAATTTCTCTGGTAGCTTTCAAACCATCCATTTCCGGCATACGTATATCCATTAGTATAAGATCATACTGGTTTTGCGTTGATCCCAAGAAAACATCTCTGCACTCTTTTCCATTTTCTACCCATTGTATATTGCATCCCACTTTTTCTAGTAGTCTTGTGGCTATTTCCGCATTCAACGGATGATCTTCTGCCATAAGAATATTTTTGCCCTTTAATTCTTCATAGGCTGTTTTCTTATCCTGTTTTGTATCTGCCAGCGCCTTTTGCACGTCTGATTTGCTTACTCGCTGAAAATCAAAATAGATGGTAAAGGTGGTTCCCACTCCCAGTTCGCTCTCTACTTCTATCCTTCCACCCATAAGCTGCACCAGACTTTTTACAATAGACAACCCCAAACCAGACCCTGCATACTGACCGGTTACTTCATTCCTCTCCTGACTAAATGGTTTGAAAAGTCGATTTTGGACAAATTCTTCACTCATTCCTATTCCCGTGTCACTGACTATAATCTTGTCATGGGAAATCATACCCTCTCGCTCTAGTAGTTGGCTGGTAAACGTGATGGTTCCCCCCGCTGGTGTAAACTTAACTGCATTTGACAGTAAATTAATAAAAATCTGCTTCATCCGCAATGGATCTACTTGTATATAGCATGAAAAATCCGCATTCATATTATCAAAAATAAAAGTGATATTTTTCTTCTCTGCTGCCGGCTTAATCAAATCAAGAACACCGTGAAGAATAGAAGCTGCCTCTATCATCACCGGCTCTAATTCCAAATTTCCACTTTCTATCCGTTGAAAATCCAGGGTATCATTGATTAATCCTAAGAGATAATCACCTGCATCTTTAATACGATGTATATTTTCTTTTAATACCTGTATTTCGTTCTCGTCCTCCGATAATTCTGCCATACCTAAAATACCATTCATAGGTGTTCGCATATCATGGCTCATTCTTGACAAAAATTCGGATTTTGCCCTTGTTGCAAGCTCCGCTTTTTCCAGAGCGGCATGCAGATTTTCTGTATTTTCCTTTTCTCTGCGACTTACTTCCGTTACATCTTCAAGCACACTAAGAATCGCATGATGATTGGTTTCTAGATAAAAATAGGTCATTTTTTTAACAGGCTTTTCTTTGTCTTGGGATTTTAGGCGAAAAGAGAAATAATACTTACCATTTCTATCTAATTCCTTTTGTTTTACAGCTAACTCGGCCATTGACCTATAGTGCTCCTGATCCTCCTCATAGACATACTTCTCTGTAAATTTATCCAATCCATCTATATACAGCTCCGAATACGTACGATTTACAACATCATTATTATAACAAAACGCATATAGCGCATATCGCATGGTGCGACAGTCAATAATATTAATCGCCTCATATTGTTCACTTAACAGCTTCGTTGATATCCACTGATTAATCTCCCGATTGGTAACGTCTCTGGAGTAAGAAAAAGCAATGATTTCTCCACTAACGGGTTTTCTGATTAATGTAATGGTGGTCTCTATCATCCTGGTTGTACCAGCTAAAACCACCTGATATGGGGGAATGGTAATATGTGTTTTTCCCTCGTTCCAAGCCTGAAGCATTTCTTCTGTAGAGAAAAACTTCTGAAGGTCAAGTTCGGGATAGTTTGTAACTGATTCCTCCACAACTCCCTTGGTAAGATTTACCTGATAAAATAAAATGCAGTCCTTAAGCAAATCATTGCGAAGTGCAATCTCATCCTCGTACTGCTGCTCCATACGCTTCTGCGCTGTTATATCAATCGATGATCCAATATATTGTTTGTCTGTAAATTTTGTAAAGATGATATGCTGCCACTGGTATTCATCCACTAAATGATTGTAGATTCGCGCACAACAGTCACAGGATGCCACTCCCTGATTCATTTCTTCAAACAATTGAAAATACTGTTTTTCTTCGTCTGGATGAATATCTCCCGTTCCTTTAAATACTTCTGGCACGTTTTCAATCACCTGATCGTATCCATAACCTTTCCCATTGGTTATCCTTGTCTGATGCTTTGTTACATCATAAATCCAATAAAGAATTCCTCCAGCGGTTGCTGCTATCTGAATTTGTGTATTGGCCTTGGCAAGTGCCTGCGTATTTTTCTCATAGGTGGTAACATCTGTATAGGTTACATATGCCACATACCGATTTTGTATATGCTCCACTATTTTACCGTTCAGCTGCAGCCACCGTTCTTCTTTTTTAGTATTATAGTTGGGAATACGAATCTGAAATTCTCTATTTCCGGCAATTGCCTCCAAAACAACTTCTTTTACTTTCTCCTGGTATGCCTTTGGTACAGCATCCATTACCAATCGACCTGAAAATCTTTCTCGATTTTCCCGAGAATCCCCTATCATCTCATAGTATCCATCGTTAATATATACCAGTTCCACGGTTCCATCTGCATAGATGTTATATATCCCAACACCTCCAGGGAGTCCATCAATGAATTTCTCTAACTGAAACTGCGTATCCATATTATCCCCCTCATCATCTATTGTATCAGCTTTAACTACTTGGAAAACTTCATAAGCACATCAAACAGCTTGTCGTAATTCACTGGTTTGGCAATATGGGCGTTCATTCCCTTGGACAATGCTTCTGCCACATCTTCTGCAAATGCATTGGCAGTCATTGCAATAATTGGAATTGTTTTTGCTTCGGGATGGTTGGATTCCCGAATTTTCTTCGTAGCTTCGTATCCATCTAGTACCGGCATCTGCACATCCATTAAAATCAGCTGATAGGTGCCAGCTTCTTTGGAGGTGAAAATATCGTAAGCCTCCTGTCCGTTTACCGCCTGATCTACAATCACTCCTGCCTTTTCCAACATGGTTACCGCAATATCCATATTCATTTCATTATCTTCAGCCAGAAGAATATGAACTCCCTCCATATTAATAGGTTTCTGGCTTTCCTGAAGTTCAGCCTCCGGATCATACTTTCCAAACGTTGATACCAGAAGATCAAATAATGTGGACTGGAACAATGGTTTGGCAATTACCTTATTGACTCCGGCAGCTTTTGCCTCATCCTCAAACTCTGATACATCATAAGCGGTGGCAATAATAATAGGAAGTTCCTGTCCAAATTCTTCTCGGATTAATCCTGCAACCTGTACACCGTTCATTTCGGGCATGCTCCAATCTAAAATACACATATCATATGCATTATCTACCCGAGCTCTTCTTTGAAGCCGTCGTAAAGCATCTTTGCCGCTGGTAACAGAATCTGCCTGAACTCCACAGCGTTTTAACATCATTTTTACATAAGAACACTCATTGTCCATGTCATCAACAACCAGAACACGTACATGGGAGTAATCCTCATGGCGAACCTCCAGAGCCTTATGCTCCTTTGCCTTTTCAAAATGCATGGTTACAGTGAAGGTTGTGCCCTCATTCTGTTTGCTATCCACCTGAATATTTCCACCCATCATATGAACCAAGTTATTAGTAATGGAAAGTCCCAAGCCACTTCCACCATATTTTTTCGCAGTGGAAGCATCTTCCTGTTCAAATGGTTGGAATAGTCGAGACATATATTCCTCGCTCATTCCAATTCCAGTATCCCGGACTATAAATTGAACGTAAACCTCATTATGCGCATCCTCCGGATTCAGCTGGGTAATATGTAATGTTACACTTCCATCTTCTGGTGTAAACTTCACTGCATTAGAAAGAAGATTCATTATAATCTGATTTAATCGCAGCTGGTCACCAATGACCCATTCTTCTGTTAATGCATCTACCTGTGTTTCAAATCGTACATTCTTGGCTTTGGCATTTTGATAGAAAATTGCAGTAATATCGGAGATTTCCTTCTTCAGGTCGAACTCCTCATTTGCAATTTTCATCTTGCCACTTTCTATGGAGGACATATCTAATACATCATTAATAATCTGCAGCAAATGCTTGGATGCAATCTGGCTGTTGTCAATGCAGTGATTGATTTTTTCTAAATTATCATCCGAATCCTTTGCAATAGATAAATATCCAATAATCGCATTCAGCGGAGTACGAATCTCATGGCTCATCTTAGACAGGAAAGAGCCTTTCGCCTGACTTCCCTGCTGTGCAAGCTTAAATGCATCCTCTAAAGCCTGTTTCTGTTGGATTTCCTTCGTCTTTAAATCATGAATATCCTTAATTAATACCAGCACCTTAAATGGATTTTATTTGGACATGGGGATTCCTAAAACAATAACATTACACCATCGATATTCCGGATTCTCATACCACTTCATGCGGCATTCCCAATAGGAGCTCTGCGCATTCTCACACATAATGCGCAGTTGGTCTTCATTATACCGCTGATATGCCTCTTCTCTGTCTTCTTCATGGAATAAATCAAAGGGCATGCCAGGATAGGATACGGTATGCTTTTGTAACCGATTATCCTGGAGATAGTATCTTGTAATCGTATGCTCCTGAATATCAAGCTCCTCAACGCCATCCTCGGCCATACAGATATAGGACATGAAGCGATCATATTCCGCTTCCTTTTCTTCCTTCAGTCGCTTGGTATCTGATAGTGCCTTCTTTAACAAATCAACGCTTTCTGCTGCATCTCTCATAGCTATACACATGGTAGGAGTTCCATCACAGGTAAATTTCATCTTGGAGATTTCAATGGTTTTCTCCTTGAATGTTCCTGTCTCCTTATCCTGCATCCGCATAAAGAAACGTTTGCTTAGTAAGGTAAGAGTCTCTTCCTTCCACTCCCTTACTGCATCTTCTCCTAAAAACGCTTCTAGCTCTGATGCATCCTCCGGATGAACCAGTCTGGATTTCAACAGTTCAAACAGGCTTGCATAGGAACTGTTCTTACTGTTTTTGCGCGCAAGATCATTTCCAGAAAACTGCATTTTCTTTAAATCAACATACAAACGTTCCATGTAAGTTGCATCTGCAACCCGACACAGTCTCATATCACGCCACATGTATTCCCGATCATTTCTCAGATACCAGTAATACAAAAATGCTTCTAATAATATAAGCAGAAGGGTGATAATTAATATATTAAAAAATTCATGGATAAACACCTGGATAAATGGAACCAAAACACATATATAATTGCCCTGTTGATCCTCCCGTATATATACCAGCTTGATTTCTCCATCTACTTTCTTGATTAACAGATTCTCTGGAGATTTCTGTGTTGCCAAAAGTGCAGCAGATAATTCTTCTGACACAATGGAATCTGGCTGATATACATTGTGGGCGAAGTCCTGCTGGGCTGTGCTGGTTAATATGTACCCTTGTGGATCATAAAGGAATATTTTCTCTCCTGCATATGGCATCTCTCTGGCCGCAAGCAGATTGGAAATTTCCTTAATCTTTAAATCCAAATCAAAAGATATCTCATCATTGTATTTCTGAGCAATGGACATTAGTATATATCCGTCATCTGTCAGATAGGATGGATCCAGATAGGTAACGTAGGGAGCAACAATTGTAGCCTGTCCATCTGCCTGCTGCGCCTGTTGATACCAAGGTCTCGTGGAAGCATCATAATTGGAATAATCACCATAATTCCAGCTGTGGGCGTATCCCCCTTTGTAAGTGAAGGCAATACCATCATAAATTTCATCTCCACCAAATGCTTCCTGAAACTCACTTTCCATGCTTAAAGCCAGCTGCTCATTTCATCAAAGGAAGAATTTTCTGCTGAATAGGAATCAACATAGTCTGAAAGATTTTGATATATCCCTTCATCAGTGTCTCATATTCTTTGTCCACTTCCTGTGTGGCCTGCATGGCAGATTCTTCTACCGTTTTAAATCCGGTCAAAATCACAGACACACTAATGCATACCGTAAGTACAAAACCTATAAAAAAGGCTATGGTAGCTTTTCTTCGTTTGCTTCTATATACGATTCTGGATTCTTCCAATCTATCCATGGTATTTCTCCCATTTCTTTCGAAAATTATCTTTTGACTGTGTCTTTATTTTACATCAACCTGACCTGCCAGTACCTGCTTATAATCTTCATAGTTTTTCTGAAGCAGTGCTGGGGTATTTAGTCCATAAGGGCACTTGCTCATACATTTATTACAATGCATACAGCCTGCAATCTTATTCATCTTCTCCTGCCAGTCTTCGGTGAGCCAGTTGTCTGATGGTGCACGACGGAGCATCAAAGACATTCTTGCACAGTTATTAATTTCTATCCCTGCAGGACAGGGCATGCAATATCCGCAGCCACGACAAAAATCTCCACTAAGCTGCTTCTTATCATGATCTATCACTGCGGCTATCTCTTTTGTCATTGTAGGTGGATTATGAATAAAGGATAGAAATTCTTCCAATTCCTCTTCCCTTTGCACTCCCCAGATGGGAAGTACATTGTCAAATTGATCCTCAAATGCATAGGCTGCTTTTGCATTATTAATCAAGCCTCCAGACAGCGCCTTCATTGCAATAAATCCCATATTCTGTTCTTTACACATGCTGACCAATTCCATATCCTTGTCTGTTGCCAGATAACAGAACGGAAACTGCAGGGTTTCATATAACCCGGATGCAATTGCTTCCTTAGCTACCGCCAGGCGATGATTGGTAATTCCAATATGACGCACCTTCCCCTGAGCCTTGGCCTCCAGCATGGCTTCATATAAACCTGTGCCATCTCCAGGCTTTGGGCAAAAGGCAGGATTATGAAATTGATAGATATCTATGTGGTCTGTTTTCAGATTACCAAGGGAGGTCTCTAAATCCTTCCAGAAATCCTCTGGATTCTGGGCTCCTGTCTTTGTAGCAATGTACACCTGACTGCGCACGTCCTGCAATGCTTCTCCTAGCTTCTCTTCGCTGTCGGAATACCATCGGGCAGTGTCAAAAAAGGTGATTCCGCCTTCAAATGCTCTCCTCGCCAGCTTTACAGCATCTTCTTTCGATACTCGCTGAATAGGAAGGGCACCAAATCCATTTTTATTGACGGTAATTCCTGTGCTTCCTAGTGTGACCATCTTCATCTATATATCCTCCTTGTAATGTTTTTCTCAAGATCTCTTGTGTATGCATTGTCTATTATCCTATTTTACTGCAATATCATACAGGATGCTAGTGTTCTGTATAATTTATCCGGAACAACTGGTTTGGTCAGATGTGCATCCATGCCCGCTTCCAAACTAATCTGTGCATCATCATTAAATGCATCCGCTGTCATTGCAATAATCGGAGTCTTTTTATCTATCTTTCTTATTTCTCTGGTTGCCTGTAATCCATCCATTACCGGCATCCTTCGATCCATAAGAATAGCATCAAATGGGCACTTCTCCTTTTGTTGAAAATATTTCACTGCCTCCAGCCCATTTTCTGCAACTGTTACATCTACGCCAGCCTTTTTTAGCTGCGCCCTGGCAACCAAAACATTTAATTCATTATCCTCTACCAGCAGGACCTTCTTTCCCGCCAGATAATTCATAATCTGGTCCATCTGATTTCCCGGCGATGGGAGCTGCTCTGGATCCCCAGGTGTAAAGTACAAATCAACAATAAACTCGGTACCTACTCCCTGCTGACTCCTTACCTGAATCTTTCCACCCATTGCCTCTACAATACGCTTTACAATTGTGGTTCCCAGTCCTGTCCCCTGGGTATTGTTAACAATATCATTAGATTCCTGTTCAAAGGGTTCAAACACCCGCTGTTGGAATTCTTCACTCATTCCAATTCCAGTATCCTTCACATGGAAACGAAAGCCTAATTTATCTTCTGTCCCAGCTATCATCTCTGAGAACAAATAAATATCTCCTCCCTCCGGAGTGAATTTTACAGCATTGCTTAATAAATTAAAGAAAATCTGGTTAAACCGCAAACGATCCATCATTAATGTCTGGGTCCGATCCGACATGGTAAGGTGAAATTTGATATTCTTCTGGTTCATCAAAGGCTGTATAATGGTCTGAATTTCCTGATAGAACTTCTGCGGGGTAAATGGTTCTAAATGGAATTCCAGCTCTCCATTTTCAATCTTCGACATATCCAATATGTCATTCACCAGTCGCAGCAGAAATTCACTGGAGCTTCCAATCTTATCCATATATTCTCTTGCCTTGGGGGTGAGTTCCTCTGCTTCAGCCAGCTGCACCAGTCCCATAATTGCATTCATCGGCGTTCGAATATCATGACTCATTCTAGAGAGGAAATCTGTCTTGGCTGCATTGGCTTCCTCAGCTTCCTTCAGTGCAATTTCCAGCTTAAGCTTCTCCCGACGTTCCTGTTCATATTCCACTGTTACATCTCTTAATACAATTAACAATACTTCCCGGCGAGCATCCAAATAACGATACAATGTAGAAAACTGCCGCAGCTTCCCCTTGGTTTCAAATTCTCGAATTCCAAACTGGGTGGTATAGAAGCTGTTTTCTTCTAGTTCTCTTTGTACTACATCAAAATCATTTTCCTGTCTCACCTTCTCCTCATTACAGGCAACACCTAGTTTCTTCAGATAATGCTCAATATACTGTCGGTAATTTCTTCCCTCTTCCCGAATCTTCTGTATCCGTCCCCCCTCTGTGGTGGAATAAACCGTGGGAATCATTGTCTTCATATCTACCGTATAAATCGCTACGTAGTTCATTTTAATTAAGGACTGCATAACCTTCTCTAATTTTACATCTTCTGTAATATTTTGGAAGGATACAAAGGATTCAATATGTCCTGAATATGGATTTTTCAAAAGCTCATAGCTGCATTCAAAATCCTGCCGTTTGATCCGATTATAATACTGAACAGATTCCCTTCGATTCCCTAATTCATAGGCTTTTTTCATTGCCTTTACATTAAGTACTTGGGACAATCTCTGTGGATCCTCAGAGGCATCACAGATGTTTTTCAGGTATTCATCTACCTTAATTTGCTGCAGACGGGCAAACATCTCGTAATTATTGGAGGAAGATTCAATAATGCGATTCTCATCTAAATCAAATACAAATGCCACCTCTGTCTTGTCGGAAATATTCAGGCTACGACTAATCCGATTAATATAAATGGTTTCAATCTGTTTTTGCTCTGTAATGTCCCTGCACCAAATCATCCCTCTGGTGGGGACTCCCTCCTTACGAGTCATAACCGCACCCTTCATGTACAGCCATATCATCTGTCCATTATTTCTCTGAATACAGAATTCTACCGGCTTCACATTGCGGTTCTCTATCATGTCCTGGTACATATCCAGAATCTGCTGCTTGCTTTGGGGGTCAATGCGTGTTGTCTGTTCAATAATATCCGGATATTTATATTCGCTTTTCACCGGTCCTAACAGCTGCCTACTATGTTCATCCGGATGCAGCTTCTTCTCTTGAAAATCGATCTCCCAAATTAACAGATTGGAATTTTCCTGGATAATCTCCAAACGCTTCTGCGCTGTTTCCAGCATATTCTGCTCTTCTTTTAGGGGGGTATCATCAATTACATCAATTACATAAATGACATAGGCCGGGCGTTCCTGCCAAAAAACTTTTTTCCCTTTTAAACGGAGAAATTTTCCACTGGCTGTACGAATCTGTGTCTCCCAGAATTCTTCTTCTGAAAGATGATTGATCATCTCCCTGGTAAGCATGGATTCCCCTTGGGAATACAGTGCATTTGTCGACTTGCCAATCAGCTCCGTTTCCTTGGGCATTCCAAGAATTGTCCATACTGCCTGGTTGGCATATAGAATGGTTCTTGTCTCTAAATCCGAGACTACCACTGCGCTATCCGACTGGTCTACAATTTCCTGATACACGATATTTTTTCCTCCATCTATAAGCCTGGATTTATTTTTACGAAATCAGTTTCCATTCTACTCCTGTATTTTCTAACCTGCAAGATTTCTTCCTTTGATAACCGTTCATTTTCAGTAATATCTTACTATTACCATTCTTTATTTGATTTTTTTGCTTTTTTCTCCTGATAATTTTGTGAACTTCCCTATTTTTCTACTTTTCTTTCTACAAGTTCTTGTATCTTATCTTACTTTATCTTAAAATTGTGAAAAAGAGATATGGTAGTAGAAAGGAGCTTTTATTTTGGAGAAGAAATTATGGGGAAAAACAAAGGATAACGAAGACATTTATGTATATGACCTTACCAATGGAAATGGTATGACAGCTACCTGTATGAATTACGGTGCCATCCTGCTCACACTTCTGGTTCCAGACAGCAAGGGAAATACAGCTGACGTGGTTCTAGGATATGAGCATCTGAAGGATTATTTCGATAACAATCCCAATTACGGCTGCTGCGTAGGACGTCATGCCAACCGTATTGGCAATGCTCGCTTTACTTTAAATGGAGTTACCTATGAGTTAGATAAGAATGATGGAAAAAACAATCTGCACAGTGGGTTTCATCCTCTTCACAAACGTATCTGGGAGGTTTCCTTCCGAAATGATGATGGTTCTTATGAGACGGATGTAACCAAGGCAAAGGGGAATACCATTACCTTTACTTACCTGAGTCCTGACATGGATCAGGGATTTCCCGGCAATCTGGAATTTCGCATGACCTATACCTTATGCGAGGATAACTCCATTCGTATGGATTACTATGGCATCAGTGACCAGGATACGGTATTTAATCCTACCAACCATTCCTACTTCAACCTGAGCGGTCACGACAGCGGAGACATTCTCTCTCATGAGCTTACAGTATATGCTGACAGCTTCACCTATGCAGATGAGGAATCCATTCCAGATGGTACTATTCGCAAAGTAGCCGGCACTCCTATGGATTTCCGTAAACCTAAGGCAGTGGGGCGAGATATTCATGAAGATTATGATCAGCTGATTTGGGCTAAGGGCTATGACCACAATTATATTATTAACCCAGATAATGATGAGACAATGACCCAGGCAGCAACCCTTCATGACCCAGCCAGCGGTCGTACCATGGAAGTATATACCACACTTCCCGGCATGCATGTATACTGTGGCAATTATATGACAGATGAGATTGGAAAGGGTGGTTACCACTACCAGATGCGAGGTGGCATCTGCTTTGAAACACAGTATTATCCCAATGCATTAAATGTTCCTTCCTTTGTTCAACCGATTATCAAAGCCGGCGTCCCTGGAGAGAGCTCCACCATTTATAAATTCCATTAGAAAGCTTCTATTTTTGAATTACAAGGCAATGAAAAAGGCTGATGCATATCTACATTTTTGATATGCTCAGCCTTTTTATTTGTACTACAATGTATCACATTTTTCTAATTTAAATTCTCGGAAAATCTTTCTTACAGAAATGCTTTCACTTTCTTATAGATTCCTGCTGCATCTAATTCATATTTCTCAATCAGCTTCACTGCAGGACCTGACTCACCGAAGGTATCCATAACGCCAATACGCAGCTGACGGGTAGGCTGCTTCTCAGACAACACCTCTGCAACAGCACTTCCCAAGCCACCAATAATGGAATGCTCTTCTACGGTAACCACCTTGCCTGTTTTTGCTGCAGATGCTACAACCAGTGCTTCATCTAATGGCTTAATGGTATGAATATTAATCAGCTCTACGGAGATTCCGTCTGCCTCTAACATCTCTGCTGCCTGAAGACTTTCATTAACCTCCAGTCCGGTTGCGAAAATCGTTACATCGCTTCCTTCTTTCAATACAACGCCCTTACCAATCTGGAAGTTGTAATCTGGTGTATCATTAATCACAGGCACTGCCAGACGACCAAATCTTAAGTACACCGGGCCATCCATTTCGTAAGCAGCTCGAACAGCAGCCTTTGCCTCTACATCATCTGATGGATTGATAATGGTCATTCCTGGAATGGTTCTCATTAATGCAATATCCTCATTACACTGGTGAGTTGCTCCATCCTCTCCTACAGAAATACCTGCATGAGTTGCACCAATCTTCACATTTAAATGTGGATAGCCTACAGAGTTACGAATCTGCTCGAAGGTTCTTCCTGCTGCAAACATTGCAAAGCTGGAGCAAAATGGAACCTTACCGGTTAATGCCATACCTGCTGCCACGCCAACCATGTTAGCCTCTGCAATACCACAATCGATATGTCTGTCCGGGAACGCCTTCTTAAAGATTCCCGTCTTGGTTGCTTCTGCCAAATCGGCATCTAATACAACCAGGTCTTCATGTTCTTTTCCAAGCTCAGCAAGAGCATTACCGTAGCTTTCTCTTGTAGCAATTTTCTTTACTTCTGACATAATGCATCCTCCGCTTCCTGTAATTCTTTCATAGCAATTTCATATTCTTCATCATTAGGAGCCTTACCGTGCCAGCCTACCTGATTCTCCATGTAGGATACGCCTTTGCCCTTGACTGTCTTCATAATAATTGCTGATGGCATTCCCTTGGTAGCTCTTGCTTCATCAAAAGCTGCACGAAGCTCATCAAAATCATTTCCATTTGCCACTTCAATCACATGGAAACCAAATGCTTTGAATTTATCTGGGATTGGATAAGGACTGTTGACTTTATCCACTGGTCCATCAATCTGCAGTCCATTGTTATCCACAGTCACACAGAAGTTATCCAGCTTACGGAAGCCTGCGAACATAGATGCTTCCCATACCTGTCCTTCCTGAAGCTCTCCATCTCCAAGCAGTGTATAGACTCTGTAATCCTCATTACTCAGCTTTGCAGACATTGCCATTCCTGCTGCCACAGAAATTCCCTGTCCCAAGGACCCACTGGATGCATCCACACCTGGTGTATGCTGAATACATGGATGTCCCTGTAAATGAGAACCAATATGTCTTAAGGTAAGCAGATCCTCTACCGGAAAATATCCTCTGTTTGCTAATGCTGCATATAATCCCGGAGCTGTATGTCCCTTGGATAATACAAACCGGTCACGGTCTGCCTTCTTCGGATTCTTTGGATCAATATTCATTTCTTCAAAATACAGATAGGTAAATACCTCTGCTGCAGATAAGGAGCCGCCTGGATGTCCTGCTTTTGCTGCATGAACACCTGTAACAATACCCTTACGAACCTTTACTGCTTCTTTTTGTAATTCCAGATTTGTCATTTCGTTATCCTTTCCCTTAGTGTTAGTTTGCTTTTTTAAAAAGGACAGATTAGATTTTTCTAACCTGTCCCTTTATCATACTATGATTATTTTGCTTTTTCAATATACTCTTTGCTGTTTTTCCTCTACGATTTTGCTGTTTTCTCCAGGTCGGCAGCGTCTAGCAGGATGATATTCTTAATTGCTGAAGCCACGGTAAGGGTATTCTCATGATATCCTCCCTTGGCACTGATAACATAGAATACATCTCCGTCCCGTCTTACCTGCTTAGTCTTCTCTATTAATCCCTTCAGGTAAGAAATCTCTACCGGAGTGTCATCATAGCAGCATTGAACGAAGACCGTAGCGGTCTTGCCCTGAGAGGTTCCCAGTGCTACCAGGTCAAAGCCCTCCGTAGTCTTATTCTCTTCATCATTTACCCACCAGTTTCCCATTTGTTCTATGGTAAATGGAAGCTCCTGTCTCCCTGAGGAAAGCCACAAATATTCCCTGGTTAGTGCTACCAGCTCCTTTTGCATAAATGTATTCTGATAAGCAGCGACACCCTCCGTTAACACGCTGTCCTTATCCCCGCGATAATAGCTGTCTATTACCGGAATAATAGCTCCGTACCAAAAAGCATAGCAGCTGTTTACGATACGATAACGGGTTTTCTTGCGATTGGTAAGCTCTGTAATTGGCGTATCCTTGGTTACTACTCCAATGGACATTAAGGTGTTTAAGTAGGGAACCACCACATCCTTGGGCTTGCCTATCATTTCCGACAGCTGATTTACGCGATTGTATCCCTTAGCAAGACAGGTCAATAGGCGATTATAATAGGACAGCTCTCTTAATTCCCCTGCCATAACCTGCTCTGGAAGGTAGCGGTCATATGCTCCTGAGAGGAAAATGTGCTCCAGGGTCTGCTCTACATCTGCCTGTGCCTGCTGCAATAATGCCGGAATTCCTCCACACATACCATATACCATCAACGCTGCTTCCAACTCCAGCTCCTTAAGAAATGGTCTTGCCTCATAGAACTGCATTCCTGTCAGCTCTATGGTGGTTTCCAGCATATCCTGCCATACTGCCTTAGCTCCACACACATGACCGGTCATATATAAGTAGCTGTCTCCACACAGAATCAGCTTCACCGGAAGCTCCTTCCACTGGTTCTTCATATAATCATGGAGCACCTTCTCATATCCAGGGTCTGCTTTGGCAAATGCCGGGTACTGGTCAATAATAAGCAGCACCTTCTCTGTCATGGCCCGCTGGGTGATTACGTCCAGCAGTGCCTCCAGAGACAATTTTTCCTCCTGGGGTGCCGCACCTGCAGTTTCTACGCCCATGGCTTTTGCCAGCAGCTCCAGCTCCTGCACATCACAGGTCTCATAGGCGGTAAAGAATACTGGGTTCAGCTCTCTGGAGAACTCCTGAAGCAATGCCGTCTTCCCCATTCCTGGATGTCCGTACACTGCTGCCACCTTACCTGTTCCTTCATAAAATGCATTTAATTTGCTGATTTCTGTTTCTCTTCCTACAAACATCATCCTCTGCTCCTATAGGTATCACCTAACATATCTCTAAGTTCCTTTATTGTAATACGTTTCAACCAAACTGGCAACGGAAATTTGCATTTCCCATGCGTGCTCGTTGAATTATCTGTCTTTTCGCGTTATAATGTGCATATGTCAGATATTTCTATTATAAACTGATGTTCATAAGATTCCTTGAAATCATATTTCTGAGATTAAGAGGGTCGCATGCCAGGGGAGGAGTGAAGCTTATGAAAGAAAAACCGAAAAAAGTATTTTGGGCGATATTAATTATTGTCATTGTTGTTTTGATTAATCTGTTTCTCTTGTTTGTAGGTTTGAAACAAAGATTGGGATTCCAGTCCATGGAAAAAGAACACCTGGAGGAAACCTTTATCGGGTTGTTCCAGGCACAGGATTACCCGGAGATATCCTCTGCAGAATCAGAATCTGGTAATACCATTGTTTACTATGGAAAATCAGGGGGATTAGAGCAATACACATTGTTTCAGCGGATACCTTTGCTGGACATATGGATATCCCTGGACCGGTCTTATGTTCATACTCCGGAATGTATGGAATACCCCTTTATCGGCAAGGTATTTATCAGCTCCGGTACCGGATATGACAAGGCAATTATTACAGAAGACGGTAAGACTCGGGAGATAGACCTGGACCCAGAGCAATCCCTTATTGCAATTACCGGAACTTTGGATGGAGAGGTATCCTTCCATACGGTAGGCGGAAGTATTATTACAGAGGAGGCTCTTCTGGGGACTGCTTATCCGTAACATACAGTAATATATACTATATATCTAAAGAACCTGTACTATAAATATTGAAAGAACTTCATATAAGAAAACACCAAAATAAAACGACCCTGCAGGTCTGCTTCCTGTCTGAATAACAGGAGCTTACTTGCTGGGTCGTTCTATTATCTACCTTCTGCCGCATTCTGCTTCTTTTTCACGGTCTTACCAACTCTCCTTACCAACACGACCACTGCTCCCACTAAGAATGGGAAAATGAAGGTCGCAAACCGGTACAACAGGGTTGCCGAGCCGGCGGCTCCTGTTCCTACAAATACTGCCAACAGCATGGTAAGCACGTACTCTGTTCCACCGATGCCTGCCGGTGTGGGAATTACTGCCGATACCACAATGCTTAAGCTGGTGATTGCCAGCGACTGTTCCAAGGTGAAGGCTCCATAACGATACAATACAAGAAATGGTATTACATACCAGAAGAAATCCTTCAGGAGATTTTTTCCCAGAATAGATATCACGAAGAGAGGCGAGGTCATTAAGGTCTGAGAGGTCTCCTCCATCATGGCACATTCCTTCTCCAGCCTGTCCACCTGCCGATCAAATCGTCCCTTGTAGTTACATTTCCTGGCCAGCTTAATTAATATCACATGACATTTGTTCCAGCAGCAGAACATAATTAATCCCAGGGTAATCGCAAGCATAATCCCATAGCCTGCTGCCAGAAGCCCTCCATACTGCCTATAATGCTGGAAAATAAAGGGGAAACTGATTGCCAGTGTAATCATAGAGAAGAGGGCAATGCTTCCCTTGTGCAGTGCATAGCCTAATGTATAAAACCCTGTGCCTTGCGACACAGGGATTCCCTTCTCATGAAGATAGTGGATTGCAGCCACCCCTCCTGCACTGCCTAATGTGGCAACACGATAGAAGGAGGCATAATACACACTGCTTACCGCCATCTGATATGTGAAGTTCTTATTATATTTTCTTGCGAAGGAGTAGGTAATCCATCCTTCGATTGCTTCGTATATTGCAGAAGATGCACATAGGAACAGAAGGGTTGCTATGGATGTCTTCTTAAGCTCTGCTAAAATCTGTGGCAGAGAATCCTTAAAAACATAGACAATCGCAACCACAATAAAAATCACAAACACTAATTTTATCAGGTTCTTCTGTTTTGTACTAATAATGTCCACTTCCTATTTCTTTTTAAAGTTGGTATAGCCCTTCTTAACAAATGGATGCTCTTCCCACAGCTTATCTGCAGTTTCCTTCCACTCTTCGGCATAATCTACACATTTACCACACAGATGCTCTACAGACTCTGGAGACTGCATATCTGTAGAATGTGCTCCGGTCTCATTTACCATCTTCTGTAAGATTTCCGGATTCTCCAGCATTGGACAAGGTCTTAACATATTGTCGTTAAATGGCTGGTTATCTCTATATGCCATAAACAGTGGCTGCTTTAAGCATTCCAATAATGATTTCTCACGAATGTTAGCTCCTGAATAATGGATAAATACACATGGCTCCACATCTCCCTTAGGATTAATATGGCAGTAGTTTCTTCCTCCGGCAATACATCCTCCAACGTACTCACCATCATTCTGGAAGTCCATAACCATGATTTCCTTACCACCTTCAAATGCTCGTACTTCTCTGATTCTGTGGTATATGTATTCTCTCTGTTCCTTGGTAGGCATTAATTCCGGTGTTGCTTCCATACCAACTGGCATTAAGTGGAAGTACCAAGCGAAACGGCTTCCGTGCTCAATTAACAGGTCAAAGAATTCATCTGAGGTAACTGCTTCCATATTTTTAGCAGTATAGCATACGGAGTTACCGAAGAATAATCCATTCTCATGTAACAGATCCATCGCATGTAATACCTTGTCATATACACCATCACCACGACGGAAATCGTTGGTGTCTTCAAATCCTTCCAAGCTGATGGAGAAGGATAAGTTACCTACACGCTTCATATCATCACACAGTGCCTGGTCAATTAAGGTTCCGTTGGTATAGCAGTGGAATGCACAGTCGTTATGCTTCTCACACAGCTTAATAATATCAGCCTTACGAACCAGTGGTTCTCCACCGGTCATCATGTAGAAATATACACCGATTTCTTTACCCTGGGTTACAATACTGTCTAACTCTTCAAAGGTAAGGTTTAAGCGATTACCATACTCGCCAGCCCAGCATCCCTTACAATGTAAGTTACATGCACTGGTAGGATCCATCAGGATTAACCATGGAATATTACACTGATGAACCTCTCTCATCTTACGAATTACCTTGGTTCCCTTAAATGCTGCCTGATATCCCAGGTTTAATGCTGTCATCTTAGCAACATGAGGATCGGTTTCTGCAAGAAGACGATCGATGAACTTCATCCATTTCTGGTCTGGGTTCTTAATCATCTTTCTGGCTCCTTCATAAGCCTCCGGACGGAAGTTATCTCCCATTGCTTTTTCAGCAAGATCTACTAATTTTAATAAAGAACCCTCTCTGTCGGTACGAGCATCCTTCAAGATTTTGTCTATTGCCATACTGAAAGCTTGTCTTTCAACATTGTCTACAATTTTTGCCATCTTTTCATTTCCTCCTGTAAATTATCTCTTCTATCAGTTGCAAGTATATGAAATTATAGGATTTATGAACATATACAATCCCATTTTCTTGTATTCTTCAATGATACATATTTTAAAATTTGTATAATTCTTCTGACAAATCATCTACTTTGTTCCTACGATTCTCTTTTTTTGCTTCATTTTCCTTATTTTCGTGTATACTATGAGTATCCATTACTTTATGAAATAAGGAGGGATTATTATGCCTGGATTTACAACACACTATATTTTCGGCGAAAACACTCTGGAAGAAATGAACAGCTCTCTGGAAAAGGATTGTCTGCTTTTTCACAATAAGGTATTCAATCTTGGCTTACAGGGGCCAGATATTTTCTTTTATTATTTCCCTGCCACTCTTTTTTATTCCGAAAATATTGGAAATGTCATTCATGAAAGGAATATGCAGGAGTTTTTCCGCTGTATGCTTCATGCAAGAAGGCTAAGAATAGACCCTTACGAACAAGATGTATGTGATGCTTACATTAGTGGATTCCTTGGTCATTATACCCTAGATTGCCTGTGCCACCCCTATGTATACTACCGTTCCCATTATGAGCGAGACCATGGGAAAGGCTACTTTGGTCGGCACGTTCATCTAGAAACCGATATGGACAAAGAAATCCTTCGCTACTATCATGGTCTTCGTCCCAGTAAGTTTTCACAGCATGATACCATTGCACTCTCTCTTCGGGACAAGAAAATCATCGCTGGCCTTTTGTATGACAGTATCCATTGCTGCTTTCCTGCGGTACACATTTCCCGTAGATTCATTCTTCATGCCATTAACGCCATTATTCTGGAAACAAAACTGATTGTTGACCCGTGGGGCTGGAAGAAGAAGCTGATTCGTAAAGTGGAACAGCATTTTCTCGGCTATGCTACCATTTCTGCGTTGGTCCCCAGTGATACCCTCACCTTCTACCAGGATTCCTGTAACATCTCCGGCAGGAAATGGCACAATCCCTGGGATACCTCTCTAGTTTCGCAGGATTCTGTCTTCGAGCTTCTTAAGGTAGGTCTGCCCGTGTTAACTAGGCGGATTCACTTGTGCTATGAAGCGTCCTATTCCGATTTAATCGTAGATCTTGGGAACAATAGCTATCTTAATGGACTTCCGTTAAAATAATGTTAAGCAATCCGGAAGTAAAAGAGCAATGTAGAAATGATTTCTTCATTTCCCATTGCTCTTTTGTATACGCTCTTATAAAATTATATTTTTTCCAGAATCAGCTTTACTCCCTGAACATCTACTACTTTTGCCATTTCCTCTGGTTCAAAGAGAACTGCATCATCCTTTGCCCTTGCTGTCCACTCGATTCCATTATAGATTACCTTACCGGTATCCATATGGTTCTCAACCTTCTCTACAACCCGCACCTGACGACCAATCGCTTCTTCATAATTGGTACTTGTCTTCCTACTGTTAATATACTTCATTGCCCATGGACGAGTAAAATACAACAGTAAAAATGTGACGATAAAGAATGCCGCCAGCTGCAAGTACCACGGACCACCAAGTCCACACACAATCAGTGCGGCTACACCGCCTCCTGTAAGCCAGATTGATGTGAGGCCTACCGTAATAATTTCAATGACCAAGGTTACAATTATGGTACCAAGCCATATGTACATCCATGAATCCATCATAATATTCTCCTCCATTCTTAGGAACATTAAATCATTAACATACGCAAACAAAATATTGCAATTGCTCTCTTCTATTATATTGTCCTTTGTATGTCTTCATTATAACAAATCCACATGTTCTGGCAAGTACTATATATTTTCCATTTCATGCTTTACTGATTTTTCAGTTTTTTAAGATACTTATTCGTCTCTGCTACTACTACGCCACTAAGTCCTACCACTGCAATCAGGTTCGGCAGTGCCATTAATCCATTGAAAATGTCTGCAATGGTCCATACCGCAGATACGGTCATGAATGGTCCGATAAATACTGCTAAGATATAAATCCAGCGATAACCCTTTAATACTTTCGGCTTATCTCCAATTAAATACTCCAGGCATTTCTCACTGTAATAATTCCATCCTAAAATAGTGGTAAATGCAAAGAATACCAGACATACCATGAGTACAAAGGATGCCACCTCTGCCGGGAAGGGAAGTCCCAGCTGGAATGCCTTCGTTGTAACTGCAACGCCTTCTAATCCCATATCCCAGGCTCCGGTAATAACAATTACCAGACCGGTCATGGTACAGATAACAATGGTATCAATAAAGGTTCCCATCATAGATACCAGGCCCTGTGCTGCCGGCTCATTGGTCTGCGCTGCTGCCGCTGCAATAGGGGCACTTCCCAGTCCTGCTTCATTTGAGAAGATGCCACGGGCGATTCCCTTTTGCATAGCCACAAGAACCGTTCCCATTGCTCCACCGGCAAAGGCTCTAACACCAAATGCATACTGTACAATTTCCACAACTGCTGCCGGAATCTC
>CAZYYO010000031.1:0-29426 GCA_964650965.1 uncultured Lachnospiraceae bacterium
GTAAATTAAATGAAAAGCAGGCAATTATTGAAATGGCTGCAGCTTCAGGACTGCCAATGGTTCCGGTGAATCTGAGGAATCCGTTGCTTACTACAAGCTATGGAACGGGAGAACTGATACGGGATGCTCTTGAGAGAGGATTTCGAGATATTTATATTGCAGTGGGCGGCTCAGCCACCAATGATGGTGGAATGGGATGTATGCGTGCACTGGGAGTGAAATTTCTGGATCAGGAAGGAAATGAATTATCAGGTTGTGGAGAAGATTTACATCAAGTAGCCAGCATAGATACCTCTGATCTGTGCCCGGAAGCAAAAGACGCACAGTTCACTATCATGTGTGATGTGACAAACGTGTTGTGTGGCTCCCAGGGAGCAACCTATACCTTCGGCAAGCAGAAGGGAGCAACACCGGAGATGATGAAATGCTTAGAAGAGGGAATGAATCATTATCGACAGCTGCTCCATGAAGTATGTGGTGTTGATGCCAATGATATACCAGGAAGTGGTGCAGCAGGAGGGTTGGCGGCTGCCTTAACAATCTTCTTAAAGGGCATTATGAAGCCAGGAATTGAGACAGTGCTCCAGGTGATACATTTCGACGATTATCTGCAGGATGCATCTCTTGTGGTTACCGGGGAAGGCAGAACCGACGGCCAATCCTGCTTTGGAAAGGTTCCCATGGGGGTTGGACTTCATGCCAGACAAGCCGGGGTGCCAGCAGTACTCCTATCTGGAGGCATCGGCGATGGAGGCGAGGACATCATGAATTATGGAATCCATTCTATGATGGTTACCGTAGATGGTCCCATGCCCCTATCCCAGGCAATTGAGGATGCAGAGAACCTGTACTACCACGCAGCCCTTAGAATGTTTCGGATGATTGCAGTGGGACAGGAGATGAATCGCGAGCCCCAGTACCAGTAAGCTTCTTGGGGGACTATCGGCAAGTCCGTAGTATATCCTCCAAAGCGGAGCGTTACATAAGCATATTACTCGCCGCAAGAAGCCAAATTGGAGGATTTGACAATGAAATGAACTGCGAGCCCCAGTGCCAATAAGCTTCTTGGGGGGACTATCGGAAAGTCCGTAGTATATCCTCCAATGCGTAGCGTTGCATAAGCATATTAGTCACCGCAAGAAGCCAGATTGGAGGATTTGACAATGAAATGAACCGTGAGCCCCAGTGCCACCTAGCTTCTTAGTTAGAACACCTCCTCATCCGGCAAATCGTAGTTGCGAATTATCAGAATTCTTGCTATCATATAGCCAAGATGTCGTATAATTTATAGCAAATATGTTGTGGCACCTACCACGACATGGGATGTAAGGGAGGAGTTATATGAAAAATCAAACCAAGGGAAAGAACTTTATTATTGTTATTGCCATTATTTTGGTTGTCTGTCTTGCTATAGGACTGATATATTCCTATGGAAAACGAAAGCAGAATACCATATTCATGTATGATATCTCCACCACATTTATTGGGGATTCTGCGGGTGTGGATTTGGGAACGGAGTATGAGCAGAAGACTGGTACGCGAATCCAAGCTGTAAGTTTTACAGAGGATCCCGCTACGCAGGAGAAGCTCTTAGAAGATATTTTGGCAGGAGAAGGCAAGTATGATTTGTATGCACTGTCTATGGATCAGGAGGATTACCAGGATTATATTGACCAGGGAGCATATTATGACCTGAGTTCTTCAGAGAAGCTAGTACAGTGTGTACAGGATATGTATCCTGTGGTTGGAGAGACCGCATGGCATGGGGAGGAGCTAATAGGAATTCCATATCAGGTAAATGGAGAAGTTCTCTGTTACTCCAAGAATGCTGGTAAGAGGTATAATGCAGCTTCCTTTGCCACTATGGAGACGCTGTTAGATGAAATAGAGAAGACGGATGAACAGAAAATATACAAGCTGATGGATGCCCGGATGGAGGTAATCATTATGCAACAGTATTTAGCAGGGTGTTCTATCGATGGAGCTTACAATTTCGATTCCCAGGAATTTCGACAGACGTTGTCGTTGCTACGCAGAGTAAAAGAAATGGGACTTCCGGAGTCGATATCTGTTAGTGGAGTTCCTCCTTATTTTCTGCCGGCGGAATATGACTTTGGTTGGGCGGATTTATATGATTATAACAATATGAGCGGAGAAGAACTACGCTATCCATCCATCGTAGGGGAACCAGGCTATATTACAGGTAAGGTCATATTTATAGTTTTAAATCCAAATAGCGAGAAGAAGGAAGAGGCAATAAAATATCTGGAATATATGTATCAGAATCAGATGATAAGAGGCAATACTCTTCTATATCAGAATGCTGCTTATCCAACAATGGCAGATGTAATGAATCATCATATGTTTTTCCCATCTGAGGGGAAGAAACGTGTGATGGATTTTCTAACAGAAATTTGCAAATCCATAGAGGCTGGAGTGTCGGATGAGGAAATCATATCTAATTGTATCAATGGAAAATACTGATGATATGTGTGAGGAGGAGAGTTATGCAAATTAGAAAAATTGTTATCTCATGTCTTTGTGCTACGTTGTTATTGACAGGGTGTTCTTTTGCAGCCACACATGAAATTGATACAACAAACAAGCAATATGATACCTTAAGTAAGCCGGTACATGGTTGTGTCTCTTATGGAGAAAATGAAGCTTCTATCAACGAAACAGGAATGTTTTATATAAATAATATGGAGCAGCTCTGTTATTATGAATACGATTCAGATGACTGGAATATTCTGTGTAATAATTCTAAATGTAAACATCGTTCCCAAGCCTGCAATGCTTATATGGGAGATAAAAGAATATATGGCGGATTTGCATATTACAATGATTATGTGTATGTTTTTTATCAAGATGATGGAGAAAATAAATTAGACCTTGCCAGAATGGATATGACAGGGCAAAATAAGCAAATCATAGCTACTATTGATATGGAAGAAGTGTCAGCAAAAAAGCTTGAGCTTCATTCCATTGAGGAAGCTTATTATTCTGGAAATTATGTATACCTAAATGTGGGGTATAGCGAAGGCGAAGAAGAATCCATGACAAATCAGCAACTAATAGCGGTTAGTCTAAAAAACGGTGATGTAATCGCTCTTACAGATGCCTTAAATATTCAGTCTGAAGTAATAAGCTGTAATTATGAATCACTTTCTAAGGATATTGTTATTTTTTCAACCAATAATACGGAAAAACAGGAGCTTAAGGAAGGTGGTACTAAAGTTTATTATTCGTTTTCGCCGGAACAGCAGGTGGTGGATACAGTATTAACTACAAGGATGGATTATGGAACTTCTCATAGCCCTTCTATGATTTTCGTGGGGCAGTACCAGGGCAGATTTCTTGTGATGGAATATGATGACCAGGGAAGTGACTATTATTGGTATCCGTGGAATCTTAAAGAACGAGAACAGGCATTTCATTTTGATTCTAACAAGGGAGATTTGCTGGGACGGTTATATGGCAGTGTAGAGGATCAGGTTTATGATGGAAACAAATTGCTTGCTTTTGAAAACATTGCTGATGATAAGATATCCGTTTATACAATCGATTTAGATACAGGAAAACAGCAGAAATTATATACCGAAACATCTGAGGAGTTTCAAAAATATATTATTGCAGAAACTACATCAGATTGGGTAATTGCCCGTGAAAATGGAGGAGATTCCTATTTGGTAGTATCCAGAGGAGATTTTGAAAAAAACGGCATGAAGAATGCCAGAAAGATTACGCTGTAAATAGAACAAAAAGATTCTCTTACTATGCCAAAGCCTGTAATCAACAAATCTTTAATCAACGGAAATCACAGTAGAGAAAAATCCATCCTTGTGATAGAATATACAAACAAGTAAAAAGCAGTGGAGGGCAGAGGTGCACAAGTCACCAATGCCCTCTTTGGTTGAAAAATCACAGAATGATGATACAGAGGAAATCCAATATGAAAACAAATGAAACAAACCTGGGAGAAGGCAGTGTTAGCAAGCTGTTGTGGAAGCTGGCTATCCCTACCTTAATTGCACAGCTGGTGAATCTATTATATAGCCTGGTGGACAGGGTGTATATTGGGCATATTCCGGAGACGGGGGACCTGGCATTGACAGGTCTGGGGCTTTGCCTTCCCATTATTATGATTGTAACAGCATTTTCCAGTCTGGTAGGTGCCGGTGGTGCACCCCGGGTAGCGATTGCTATGGGACAGAAGAATCATCAGCAGGCAGAACATATTCTGGGAAATTGTGTATCCAGTCTCATATGGATTTCACTGGTACTGACCATTGTGTTAGAGATTGTGGGAGAGCCGGTATTAAGACTCTTTGGAGCCAGCGATAATACCATTGGTTATGCCCTGCCTTATATGAGAATCTATGTATTCGGTACCATTTGCGTTATGATGGCACTGGGCTTAAATCCATTTATTACAACCCAGGGATTTACCAAGGTGGCAATGAAGACCATTTTAATTGGAGCGGTATGTAATATTATCTTAGACCCTATTTTCATTTTCGCCCTTCATATGGGAGTAAGAGGAGCGGCTCTTGCTACCATTATTTCCCAGGGCATATCTGCTATCTGGGTGGTACGGTTTCTGGCTAGTGAACAGTCGTTGATTCGCATTCGGCGACAGTTCTTGAAGGTTAAGAAGGAGATTATGCTGCCGGTACTGGCCCTTGGCGTAGCTCCCTTTATTATGACGGCTACAGAGAGTATTTTAAATATTGCCTTTAACTCTTCCCTGGCAAAATATGGCGGTGATCTGGCAGTAGGAGCCATGACGATTCTAAGCAGTGTTATGCAGCTGCAGTTCTTACCGGTACAGGGATTGTCCCAGGGTGCCCAGCCAATTATGAGCTACAATTATGGGGCACAGAAGATGGATCGAGTGAAGCATACCTACCGCCTGCTGATGACCATTTGTTTCGTATATACCATGATATTCTGGGCAGCAGTGCAGCTGTTCCCACAGGTATTCGTTGGCATCTTCAACAGTAACTCACCGGAGCTGATGTCCATTACTACCTGGGCACTGCGAATATATCTTGCAATCTCCGGATTATTTGGAATTCAGATGGCAATTCAGCAGACCTTTATGTCTCTTGGTCAGGCGAAGCTGTCACTGCTTATTGCGTGCATGCGTAAGATTATTCTATTGATTCCATTGATTTATATCCTTCCGGTATTTTTGGAAGACAAGGTATTTGCGGTTTTTCTGGCAGAACCAGTGGCAGATTTGTTGTCTGTGGTGATTGCTTCTGTTTTATTTGCAACAAATATTAATAAGATTCTGGGAGTGAAGAAGCATACGCCTTAGGCGGCATGCCAACCACTCGCTTAAATACCGTAATAAAATAATTATAATCTGAGAAGCCACACAAGGAGGCAATTTCAGATAATGTAAGCTCGGGCTGTTCCGTAAGGAGCAGACGGGCTTTTTTTATACGCAGATTACGGATATACTCTGCAATCCCCATGCCATAGCTTTCTTTGGCCAGTTGATAAATTTTGGTTTTACCAATCTGAAAATGTGCGGCAATAGAGACTGCATCAATTTCCTCGGTATAATGAGCAAGAATATAGTTATCAATTTGCACAGGAAGCTCCTGTTGTCGCAAGGATACCATTCGCTCCATACACAGATAGGAGCCAACCGCTTGCATAATATGGGATGCGGAAGCAATGTAATCCTTGGAAATAATGGGAAGCTGGTAGCAGCTGGTTTTTAAAGCATCCATATCCAGCGGCTGGGAGTGCACGTACGTTTGAATTTCTTTCCACCCAATCTCATGATTGTCATAATCAAATACATGTCCGAACAAAAGATAACCAATAATCAGATTTCCAACAATAATGGGAGAAACGCTTTCCGTAAGGCCTGCATGGCAGCGATAGGTGTAAAGGGCTCGTCGTTTAGAACAGAGAGCACAGGCATCTTCATCACATTTTCTGCATTCCAGAGCACCACTTGAGGTGGAGCGAATCATCTGACAGAAGGCAGGTATTTCTGCTGGATAGGAAGCAAGTTCGTGAAAACTATCATCAAATACCGTAATACGAATCCGGGTTAACTGATAGAAATCCTTTAATAAATCCTGTAGTTTATTTAAATCAAAGCTGGAAACCATAAGATACCTCCCTGTAGCGAACAAAATCAAAGTAAATAGAACGAACTTCTATATAAAAGCATCTTACCACAACTTATAATAATTGTAATAAGGAATATGAGAAAGGTGGTAATTACATGTTAGCAACATTAAATGATGTGATGAAAATCGCAGAAGAGAAGAAAATCGCAATTGGAAGCTTTAATACCCCTAATTTAGAGGGATTAACCGCAGTTATTTCGGCAGCAGAGGAGCTAGAGCTTCCGGTTATTATTCAATTTGCTCAGTGCCATGAGCCCTGGATTCCACTATCTGTGATTGGACCGATTATGGTAGCTGCAGCAAAGCAGGCTACTGTTCCGGTATGTGTTCATCTAGATCACGGCGAAACACTGGAATATTTACAGCAGGCATTGGATTTGGGATTTACCGGAATTATGTATGATGGTTCTGTACTTCCCTATGAAGAGAATTTGGCCAATACCAAGCGGGCAGTAGAGATGGCAGCTAAGACCGGAGCCTCTGTTGAGGCTGAGCTGGGTTCTATGGGACGAAGAGAATCCGGTGCAGGAGATGATACAGGAGCTGAGGATGATACCAAGATTTACACCGACCCACAGCTGGCAGCACAGTTTGTAGAGGCCTCTGGCATTGATGAGCTGGCATGCTCCTTTGGAACCACCCATGGTATTTATCTGACCCAGCCCAAGCTGGACTTTGATGTGGTAAGAAATGTAAGAAAGAGTACCAATAACATTCCCGTGGTTATGCACGGCGGTTCCGGAGTAAGCAAGGCGGACTATAAGCTTGCTATTGAAGCCGGGGTTCGGAAAGTAAACTATTTCACCTATATGGATAAGTCCGGTGGAAATGCAGTAAGCGAATATTTGCAAAGCTTAGATGCTAAGGAGCCAATCTTCTTCTCCTCTATATCTATGGCAGCGCAGCAGGCAATGAAGGAAAATGTTAAGCAGGCAATGAAAATGTTTGCATTAATGGATTAACAAATAACCAACAGGAAAGGGGTAATAAGAATGAGCAAGAAAATCACATTTGCACTGGCATTTTGTAATCGAGGATTTATGCCAGGAGAACTAATTTATGGAGCAAGAGAGGATATGGTGAAGGCAGTTACGGATGCAGGCTATGACTATATTGCCATGGATGCAGACCTTACCAGATACGGCGGAATCGAAACCAGAGACGAGGGATTATTATATGCCAAATGGCTAAAGGAGCATGAGGGAGAATATGATGGTGTGATCTTCTCCATGCCAATTTTTGCAGATGAAAATGGAGCAATTACTGCACTTCAGGATGCAGGTGTTCCGATTCTTATGCAGGCGTATCCGGATGAAATCGGCAAGATGGATTTTGCTCACAGAAGAGACGCTTTCTGCGGTAAATTCTCTGTAACAGATGTATTTACCCAATACCAGGTACCATTTACCGTAATGAAGCCACATGTAGTGCATCCTCTGTCAGAAGCATTTGCAGGCAATCTTCGTGATTTTGCTGCAATCTGTCGTGTTGTAAATGGAATGAAGCGTTGTAATATTGGATGTATTGGTGCTAGAACCACAGCATTTAAGACGGTGCGGTTTGATGAAATTGCGTTGCAGAAATATGGCATTAATGTAGAATCCTTTGACTTATCTGAATTGGTATTTAAGGTGGGACAGAAGCAGGATGATGATGCTGATGTGGTTGCTAAGATTGCAGCATTAGAAGCATATTCCGATTTCACCTGCGTGCCGGCAGATAAGAAGGCAACACTGGCTAAGATTTCCGTAGTCATTGACGAATATATTGCAGCTTATCATTTAGATGCGATTGCACTTCGCTGCTGGAATGAAATGGAAGAAATCTTAAGAGTATGTCCATGTGTTCTTTTATCCGAATTAAATGACCGTGGCATTACAGCCAGCTGTGAAATTGATATGTGTTCTGCAGTTACCATGCGTGCTATGGCACTGGCCAGCGAAACACCAACCACAGTGCTGGATTGGAACAACAATTATGGAGATGATGAGAACAAGGTAATCCTGTTCCATTGCGGACCGGTTCCCAATAGCCTTATGACAGACAAGGGTCATGTAACCAGCCATAAGATGTTTGACAAGAATGACCCAGGCAGTGGATGCGGTACCTGTGAAGGAAGAATTCGACCAGGTAAGGTAACGATTTCCAATTGCCAGACCAAGGATGGCAAGCTGATTGTATATGCCAGTGAAGCAGAATTTACAGAGGATGTCATTGAAGACAGCTACTTTGGATGTGCCGGAGTATGTGAGATTCCTGATATGCAGGAGAAAATGATTAAGCTGGCACGAGGCGGATTTAAGCATCATACCTCCATTGGTGTTGGACACATGAAAGAGATTCTTAAGGAAGCATTTACCACTTATCTGGGATACGACTGGGTAGATATTGATTAAGAGAGAGGAAGGAATTCTTCATGAAAATAGCAGGATTGGACATTGGCACTACAGGCTGTAAGCTGACGGTGTTTGATGAAGATGGAAAGTATCTGGATAAGGCATATCAGGATTATCCTGTGCAGCGTTGTGGCAGTCAGCACGAAATGGATGCAGCAGCCATTATGGATGGGGTAATCCAGGTTATGAAGTGCATGGCAGCAAAATATACGGATATTGTAGGCATTGGTGTTACAAGCTTCGGGGAGACCTTCGTGATAACAGATGAAGAGGGAACCCCCTTGCAGCCGGCCATGCTGTATACAGACCCAAGAGGGGCAGAAGAGTGTAAGGAACTGGTAGAGCTTCTTGGGGAAGATACCATCATTGGAATTACCGGAAGTAAGCCACATGAGATGTACAGTATCTCCAAGCTGATGTGGACGAGAAAACACAGACCGGAGGTGTATCAGCGTGCAAAGCATATCTTCTTAATTGAGGATTATGTGATCTTTCATTTGACCGGTAAGGCTCAGATTGATTATTCTCTGGCTACCAGAACCATGGCTTTTGATATTCGCTCTCTCCAGTGGAGTGAGGAAATTCTTGGGGCTTCCGGCGTATCACAGTCGCTGTTGTCCCAGCCGGTTCCAACAGGTACTATTGCAGGAAATATAACTTCCAAAATTGCAGAAATAACAGGAATGTCAGAGAATACGCAGATGGTATCTATCAGCCATGACCAGGTAGCAGCAGCGGTAGGTGCAGGCGTTTTTTCTTCAGACACCGCGGTGGATGGAGCCGGTACAGTAGAATGTATTACCCCGATCTATGATTCGCTGCCGGATTTACAGGCAATGGCTAAGGGGAATTTCGCAGTAGTTCCTTATGCAGTTCCTGGAAAATATGTGTGTTATGCCTTCTCCTACACTGGCGGAGCCCTCATCCAATGGTGTGTGGAGAATCTGGCTAAAAAGGAAAAGGAAGAAGCAAAAGCTGTGGGGATTTCCGTAAATGAGTTATTAGAGCAGTCCTATCTTGCAGAACCCACCGGACTTCTTGTACTGCCTCATTTTGCTGGTGCTGCCACACCTTACATGGATACAGGATCGAAGGGTGCCATATTGGGATTGACCATGGAGACCAGTGTACCCAAGATATATCTTGGATGCATGGAAGGCGTCGTTTATGAGATGCTCCTTAATACCGAGTATCTAAAGATGGCAGGAACCTCCTTCCATAAGATGTATGCTACAGGAGGTGGAGCACATTCAGCCATTTGGATGCAAATGAAGGCAGATATGCTGGGAGTTCCCATTGTTGCACTGAAAACAGTGGATGCAGGAACGGTAGGAAGTGCTATGCTGACGGGAATCGCTATTGGTGTATTCCGGGATTTGCAGGATGCAGCAGACCATATGGTGGAACCCACGTTAACCTATGAACCTCGTAAGGAGATGCAGGAAAAATACCAGTTGGTGTATGAAAGATACCGTAAGGTATATGAGGCAGTCCGACCACTGATGTAAATGTATTAGGAGGAGTTGATTTATATGAACCCATATATAGGACATGATACCCAGCTATATGGTGTGGAAGAGCACCGCATCGTTGGAGGAAAAGGCGACAATATGCGCCTTTATGAAATTCATAACGGACGAGGATTGGATCTTACCATTTCTTTGGACCGCAATGGAGATATTACCAGACTTCGCTACAAGGGAATGAATATGAGCTATTTGTCCAGTTGTGGATATGTAGCTCCTGCATATTATGACAGCATCAGCAGCAACTGGCTGAATTCCTTTACCGCAGGATTTCTTACTACCTGTGGACTGCAGTCTGTAGGAACCCCCTGTGTAGACCAGGGAGAAGAATTGCCTCTTCATGGTTCCATTGCCAATCAGCCTGCGGCTCACAGCTATTGGAACCAGGAAGGTGATGAGCTGGTGATTTACACCACAACCTTAGATGAAACCATCTTTGGACGAAAGCTTCGTCTGGGAAGAAGAATCGGTGTTTCGACCAAAAGCAATACATTTACCATTGAAGATACCATCACGAACACAGGAGATAAGGTGGAGCCGGTGGAAATCCTATACCATATGAATATGGGATATCCTCTTTTGGATGAGGACAGTGTCATAACCATTCCCTCAGCCCAGGTAATTCCAAGAGATGACCATGCTGCAGAGGATATTGCTAACTGGATGCATATGGAAAAACCCCAGGCAGGTTATCAGGAGCGATGCTATTATCATAAATTTGACAGCCGGCAGGCAATGGCCTCCATACATCAGCCCAAGCTTGACACCACGCTGACCATTTCATTTGATTCTCAGGAATTAGATGGATTTGTGGAGTGGAAGATGATGGGCGTGCGGGATTATGTCCTGGGGCTGGAGTGTGGCAACTGTTACCCAGATGGCAGGGATGTTATGCGTAAGACTGGAATGTTGAAGACGCTGCAGCCTGGAGAAGAGAAGAAGTACAAGGTGACAATAGAATTGAAATAAGTGAAAGCGGATATTTCTTTTCGCAATATTCAACACCAATAATCGCAACATTGTCATTTCCTTTTTGATAGAGATTCTATAATAAAGATAAAAGAAGGTATTTATTATAGGGAATCTTAAAGGAGGGTTTTGCATGAGCAAATTAGAGAAGGAAAGTTCAATCCCAGTATTATTACAGGAAATGACACCGGAAGAAAAGGTGGATTTGTTAGTTGGAAAAAGTTTTTTCCGTTCCCAGGAATTTCCAAAATACGGAATTCCATCCGTACTGTATTTAGATGGTGCGACAGGGGTTAATCTTATGCAGTATGTTGGAGAGCTTGTGGGGGCATCGCTGTCTACAAATACTGATGAAAAGAAAGAAGATTCCGGGTCGGACTCTAATAACGAAAGTGGAGCGGCCTTCATGGGGATGGTAGGACTTGTTACAAATCATGAGCCATTACCACAGGATATGCCGGAAGAACAAAAGGCGATGATTGAGAAGATTCGAGCTTTGGTTGATAGTGTTCGTCCCCAGGGAGAAGAACCAGGATGCTTTCCACCAGGAATGTTATTAGGAGCTACCTGGGAGCCATCTGTTGTTTATGAAATAGGTGAGGCAGTTAGCAGGGAAGCTATGGCTTATGGTGTGGATATTCTGCTGGGAACCCCTAACACGAATATTCACAGAGATCCAAGAAATGGACGTGTGTTTGAATCCTTTTCAGAAGATCCATATCTTAGCAATAAGATGGCACCGGAATTTTCTAAGGGAGTTCAGGATCAGGGAATGGTTGCGGATGTGAAGCATTTTGCAGCAAATAACCAGGAGACCCTTCGTCAGGGAATCAATGAGATTATTTCTGAGCGGGCTATGCGTGAGATTTATCTTCCTGGATTCGAAGCCGCAGTGAAGGAAGGTGGAGTTGGCACAGTTATGAGTGCATATAACTCCATTAATGGTCTTCCATGTGCACAGAACCATTGGTTATTAACAGAAGTTTTGAAGAATGAATGGGGATTTGATGGTCAGGTGGTGTCTGATTGGGGAGCTGTCTATGACCAGGTGGATGCCGTGCTTGCCGGAAATGATATGGATATGCCGGGACCTCGCGGTAAGAAGGTTCTTTATGAAGCTGTGGCAGATGGCAGAATTCCTATGGAGCGACTGGATGATGCAGTTACTCGCATGCTGAAAATGATTCTTAAGACCCCCACATTTTGTGGAAGAACGTATACCACCATTGATAATGAACAATCAAGAAAAGCTGCATATCGTGCAGCAGCAGAGGGTATAACACTCTTGAAAAACCAGGCATTGCTGCCCTTATCCAAAGAAAGCAAGGTTGCCCTAATAGGACATCTTAGTGAACGATTTATGGAATCCGGCTCAGGTAGTGCTCAGGTTGACACCAGAAAATTTACAAGTCTTGTACAAGAAGTGAAAAGGAAAACCAGCAAAGCTGTCTATGGTCAAATAGATGCGGATACAGAGGTTGTGATTATTACAGCAGGTGCATCTGGACAGGAAGGCAGTGATCGTCCTGCGATGGATCTGGATGTAGATGATAAGAATATGGTTCTTCATGCAATTAGGCAGGCGAAGGCATGCAATGCCAAAGTTGTTTTGTTGTTAAATGTGGCTGGTCCTGTTGATATGAGAGAATATATTGATGATGTGGATGCACTGCTATGTTTATTCTTCCCGGGAATGCAGGGAGCAAAAGCAACAGCAGATATTCTTTTTGGAGATTCAAATCCCAGTGGAAAGCTTCCCCTTACATTTCCTAAGAAGTATCAGGATTGTCCTACTTCCTTTAATTTCCCGGGAGAATTTGGACAGGTGGTTTATGGCGAAGATATTTTCGTGGGTTATCGTTATTATGATTACAAGGAGATTGCACCGCTATATCCCTTTGGGTACGGATTGTCCTATACATCCTTTGCGTTAAGTGATCTTACGGTATCATCTAAAGAATATGCATATGAGAATGCGAAACCACTTATGATAACAGTAACGGTCACGAATACAGGTAAGGTGCAGGGAAAAGAAGTTGTTCAGGTATACATAAAGGATGAAAAATCTACATTACGCAAACCAGTGAAAGAACTGAAAGGATTTGCAAAAGTGGAATTACAGCCAGGAGAAAAGAAACAGGTTACCATTCCTCTGGGAGAAAGAGCGTTTTCTTCTTATGATACAGCCTTATATCAGTGGACAACAGAGCCTGGAGTTTATGAAATTCAGGTAGGTAATTCTTCTGACAATATCACCTTAGACGCACGTATCCTGGTAACAGGAAAGAATCCATATGGTTATTCCCTCCGGTCTTCTATTGGATTTATGGCACAATCCCAGGAAGCCATGGCAGTGTTAGAAGAGGTTCTAGGCAAAGCATTTGCCAGAGATAACTTTATTAGTCAGGCAGTGTATTTTACAGGTACTGTGGTAGGGGATTTCCTTGCAGATACCATTACTTCTTTTGCAGGAACTCCAGAGAAGGCACAAAAATTGCGGGAGCTACTAGATGAGAAGTTAAGTATGATTCCAGTAGGAGAAGAGCATTTGTAATTCCGTTAGAGCTGTTGTCGAAATTGAGCCGGCGTAATGCCATAGGCCTTGTGAAAGGCTCGCTGGAAATGACTCTGGCTAGAGAACTGAAGGTAGGAAGCAATATTTCCAATGGAGCGTTCTGTCTGGGAGAGGAGGGTTTGTGCCTCTCCCAGCTTACACTCCATATAATATTGGTAAATGGTTTGTCCGGTGGCGGCACGATATTTCTGGCACATATAAGAAGGATTATAGTGGAAGACCTGTGCCATATCAGTAAGAGACAGACGGTCAGCGGCGTGACTTTCAATATATTCCATCATGTTAGAGACTTTATTTCCATAAAGTCTTTTTTTCTTGTGTTTACAGCATTCCATATGATAATGCATATAGGCCTGGAAGAAAATAGCGTTATAGTTCTCCTCATTTCCATTGGTAATCTTCTGCATGTAGTAATTAGCCAGAAGATAAGCAAGACGCTCCGGCACCCCAATGCGAACCGATTTGTATTCCAGAATGCCAATGAGCTTAAAGAAATCCAGTTTAGAAGGGTGAGGAATGTCATCCTCCGAGGCAGGATACTGTCCCAGAAGCTCTTCTACCTCCACAGGTGGCTCAATAGACAGAGAATTAACCAGAATACGAATCAGTGCATATGGAAAATGTTCATTTACATGGAATTCATATTGTAATTCCTCCATAGAAGGAAAATGAGTTCGTTGTGTCATAACCTACCTGCTTTCTGGGTGCTGACGATATGGTTACATAAAGAACTATATTCTTTATATCTAAAAATTATACAATAATATCTAAAGAATATGCAATAGGTTCAAAGCATTATAGGATATGCTGTTCATAGAAAATATAATGTTCATCCGTCTGCCCTGAAACAGGCAGGACAGATGGTATCCATGGAGGAGGAAATGTATGAAAGCAATTCGATTAAGAACCGCAGGAATGGATTGTCCCTTAGGGCTTGACATCACAAGCCCCAGATTAACCTGGAATTGCGAGGGTGAGGGGAAGCAAAAAGCATACCAGGTCATTTGCAAAACAGCTGACCAAATCATCTACGATACCGGCAAAGTGGAGAGTACAAGTATGCATTGCCAGTATCAAGGAACAGAGCTTACCAGCAGACAGCATGTGGGCTGGCAGGTAATCCTGTGGGATGAGCAGGAAAAAGAAACCAAATCCCAGGAGTCCTGGTGGGAAATGGGATTGATGAAGGAAGAGGACTGGAAGGCTCATTGGATTACAGGGGTAGATAATGACAAACAGGAACGTTTGCCGGCAGATTATTATTGTAAGCAGCTTTCACTTCCGACAGAAATCACCAAGGCAAGACTTTATGTAACGGCACTGGGCGTATATACAGCAAGAATCAATGGAGAGGTTGTAAGTGCAGTACTGGCACCAGGAACAACAGATTATGATAAGCGGCTTTACTATCAAACCTATGATGTTACCAACCAGCTGCAGCAGAAAGCAGAGCATACGCTGGAGTTAACTGTTGGAGATGGCTGGTACAAGGGAAAGCTGGGAGCCAATCAGAAGGAATATTTCTTTGGTAATCAGACGATGGTGCTGGCGCAGCTGGAGGTTACAGATGCCCAGGGACAGGTTCATGTCATTGGAACGGATGATTCCTTTGATTATTGTAATGATGGTCCTATTCGATTTTCGGATTTAAAGGATGGAGAGATATATGATGCCAATATGACCCCTTCCTACTCCATGAAGGCGAAGCTGGCACAGGAAACAAGAATTCCCCAGGCAAGTAATGCACCTCTCATTGGAGAACATGAGGAGTTTCAGGGACAGTTTCTGGTGAGCCCATCTGGAGCAAAAATTCTGGATTTCGGGCAAAATATTGCAGGCTATATTCGTTTTACCACCCAGGCACCTAAGGAGAGCAAGATTCGTATCCGAATGTTTGAAGCCTTAGACCATGGGGAGTATTCAGATATTTCCCTAAGCTTTACCCAAGGCAATGTGGAACCGGTGAAGCAGGAAATCTGTTATATAGCGTCTGGAAAAAAAGAGACCTTCCAGCCGGAGTTTTTCTACAGTGGATTTCAGTACGCATTCATTGAGGGATTAGACCAGGTAGCTCCAGAGGATTTTGTTGCAGTTGCTGTGTATTCCAATCTGGAGTATACCGGAACCTTTTCCTGCTCTAACCCCATGCTGAATCAGTTTGTTAGTAACACCGTCTGGAGTATGAAGGGAAATTTTGTAGATATTCCTACAGACTGCCCCCAGAGAGAAAAAGGTGGCTGGACCGGAGACGCACAGGTATTCTGCAAGACCGCTACATATCTGGCGGATACCCAGGCATTTTATCGGAAATGGTTAAAGGATGTGCAAGATGAGCAGCACAAGAATGGACTGGTGGAGGATGTAAATCCAAGGGTAGAGCATCCAGGAGCACCTAACAGTGTACCTGGCGGCAGCACAGGCTGGGCAGATGCAGCAGTGATTATTCCCTATACCTTGTGGAAAGAAACGGGAGACAATGGGGTAATCCTGGAGAATCAGGAGCTGATGCTGGGATGGATGAACTATATTATGGAATTGTGTCAGGATAAATCCATGTTCTCACTTCCAGAAGATAATCCGCTTAAGGGTATCTATGCAGCCTGTACTCTGCCAGAATCTCCATGGAATGCCTACATCCCAGAGTCTGGATTCCACTGGGGAGAATGGTGTGTGCCGGAATCACAGGAACCACCGGAGTTTGATTCCTTCTTCCAGCTCCTTCGTCCCAAGCAGGAGCTGACCTGTGCATATGTACATTATTCCATGACCCTGCTGAAGGAGATGCTTGTAGCCATTGGCAATGAGAAGCTGGCCAACCAGTGTGAGGAGTATATCCATGGAAGCTGGATGGCATATCATACACATTGGGTGCAGGATGACACCATTCATACCGGTCATATGGCAGAACTGGTACGCCCTTTGGCATTAGGCCTTTTAGATGAGAAGCAGCAGGCAAATGTAGCCAGAGCATTAAATGAGATGGTGATTAGCAGAGATTACAAGGTAGGAACCGGGTTCCTGTCCACTCCATTTGTACTTCAGGTTCTTGCCGAAAATGGTTATCTGGATACGGCATATCGTATGCTGGAAAATACCCAGGCTCCAGGCTGGCTTGCTATGGTTGCCCAGGGAGCTACCTCTGTGTGGGAGGATTATGAATGCTATGACCAGAATCACACGCCCCTGCCCCATTCCTTTAACCATTATTCCCCGGGAGCTGTATGTGGATTCCTCTTTGATACCGTGTGTGGCATCCAGGTTGTGGGAGAAAATCAACTGAAGCTTACACCCCAGCCAGGAGGCACATTAAACAATGCCACGGCATCTGTTATGACAGCCTATGGTCCGGTTACCAGCAGCTGGGAGAAGCTGGAGAATAGAATTTGCTACACCTTCCAGATTCCTGCAAATGTCTCTGCAACAATCACTCTGCCGGATGGAACGACCAGGGATATTGAAAATGCCGGAGTATATACCATGGAACAGGAAATCCGTAATTAGAAAGCCTGTTGTGAATCTCTCAGGAAAGTTCTATAATAAATATAAGTAATTCCCCTGAATAAAAATTCCAGGGAATTGTTCTAATCCCAGTAGGGGAACGCAAGGAGGAAGCAGTATGATACGCAAATATGATTTTGGGGAACATTATGATACACAGGCCGTGGTTGTTTCGGTAGAAAATGGGGATACACTACCATTTTTTACCATAGATGAGCCTGAAGGCAAGAAGATATTTACAGGGAATCTGGAGAAAGAAGATGCTGTTTATGGTCTGGGGGAGACCACAGGCAAAATTAATAAGCGGGGTCAAAAATTTATCAGTTATAATTCAGATAACCCCAAGCATCGGCCGGAGACATTATCTCTTTATGCATCCCACAATTTCATTGTCATTGATGGTAAGAAGCATATGGGATTCTTCTTTGATACCCCAGCTCGTGTTATCTGGGATTTAGGCAATACCTCACCAGATGTGCTGCAGGTAACCTGTGACCGCAGTGTTACGGTGTATGTGGTAGAGGGCAGCAGTGCCTTGGATGTAACAAGACAATTCTTACAGGTCATTGGAAGAAGCTTTATTCCTCCACTGTGGGCTTTTGGATTCGGACAAAGCCGCTGGGGATACAAGAACGAAAAGGATATTACGAAGGTAGTACAAAAGCATCAGCAATCTGATTTTCCATTAGATTATGTATGCATGGATATTGATTATATGGAGAAATTTATTGATTTCACCATTAACGAGAAGCGTTTTCCACAGTTTCAGCAGTATGTAGCGGATATGAAGGAACAGGGGATTCATCTGGTTCCTATTATTGATGCAGGCGTTAAAATTGAGCCGGGAAATGAAACCTTTGAATCGGGTGTAAAAAACGGATATTTCTGTAAGGACAAGGATGGACAGGAATTCCAGGCTGCTGTATGGCCTGGACTGACACATTTCCCAGATTTCTTTCAGCTAGAGGCAAGACAGTGGTTTGGACAGCATTATCATGTCCTGACAGATAAGGGAATTGAAGGCTTCTGGAATGATATGAATGAGCCATCCATTTTCTACACCAACAAGCGTAAGCGGGGAGGCAAGGTGGATGTACTAGAGGGAGAAGACAATAACTTCCAGCCGGGTATCCGCATTTGCGACTACAAGGATTTTTATCACAAGATTGGTGATAAGCAGGTAGTACATCATGATGTACACAATGTTTTTGGATATCTTATGACCAGAAGTGCCAGTGAGGAATTAGAGAAGCTGTTAGATCACCGCTTCCTGTTGTTCTCCCGTTCGTCTTATATTGGAGCACACCGCTATGGTGGAATCTGGACCGGAGATAATACCTCTAGCTGGGATAATCTGAGAATGAATATCAGGCAGATGCCTTCTCTTAATATGTGTGGATTTCAGTTTTGTGGTGCAGATACCGGAGGCTTTATGGGTAACACCAATCGGGAGCTGCTGCTTCGCTGGTTAGCATTTTCTGCATTTACCCCATTAATGAGAGATCATTGTGCGAAATATTTCAAGAATCAGGAATGCTATCGTTTTAAAGGCAAGGAGGATTTCCAGAGTATTCTCACCCTGCGTTATCGTATGCTGCCATACCTGTATTCCGAATACATGAAGGCCGTTTTAAATCAGGATATGTATATGAAACCACTGGCGTTTGTATATCCAGAGGATCAGATGGCCAAGAAGGTAGAAGACCAGCTGATGGTTGGTGAGAATCTGATGATTGCACCTCTTGTGCAGGAAGGACAGAATCAGCGTCAGGTATATGTTCCTCAGACCATGACCATGGTGAAATATGATGGACATGATTTCTCCTGCCAGAAGGTGGAGAAGGGTAACATAAGCATTACAGCAGAGCTGAATCAGGCGGTATTCTTTGTGCCGGAAGGTAAGGCGGTTCCGATTGGAACACCATGTAAGAACACACGGGATATGAAGCATCAGACCTTGAAGCTTTATGGAGATGGTGATTCCTATGAGCTATACCAGGATGATGGATTGACCAGGGATTACGGTAATCAGCATCTGGCTACATTAACGAAATAAAAAAATGAAGGAGACAGATATGATGAAAGACCAGCATTGCGGATATTGTATGAGAGGCGACCTGTTAGAGGAATTTGGAATCTACATTTGTGACTTAAGAGTCAGCTCATTGATTCTATTTAAGGAGCAAAGCAAGCCAGGAAGATGCATTGTGGCATATAAGGAGCATGTGAGTGAACTGGTAGATATTACCCCGGAGGAACGGGCACTTTTTATGGAGGATATTGCTCAGGCAGCCAAGGCTGTTCATAAAGCATTTCATCCGGATAAGGTAAATTATGGTGCTTACGGAGATACCGGCTGCCATTTGCATATGCATATTGTGCCTAAGTATCAGGGCGGCGACGAATGGGGAAGTACCTTTGCTATGAACCCTGGCAAGACCTATCTTACCCAGGAAGAATATGAGAATATGATTGCTAAGATTCAGGAGAATTTATAGGAATGGTGTCAAGAGGAAGGGAGAACCGGATGAAAGATTTAAATGAAGTAAAGAAATTATCTCAGGAAGCATATGATTTCTTAACAACCAAGGACTTAACTACCGTAGAGGTTGGCAGATATGATTTGGCAAATGGCGTGTTTATTAAGGTGCAGGAGTACCAGTCCAAGCTGTATGACAATGCCAAGTTCGAGGCTCATAAGAAATATATTGATATTCAGTATATTGTCTCAGGGGAAGAGCTGATGTATGAAATCTCTGTAGATGAGATTCAGGAGAAGGGCTTATTAGCAGAATATAATCCAGAGAAGGATGTATTGTTCTATCATGATGATGATAGAGCCCGTAAGAATCTCATCCGGGCAGGTGAATTTATGATTTTCACACCACAGGATGCCCATAAGCCTGGGGTAGCAGTGTCAGAGCCATCACAGGTGAAGAAGGTACTGGTGAAGATTCCAGTGAAATAGAGACAAGTGTTGCAAAGGAGCCACGGATACAGGATTAACAGTAGTTCTGTTGCAGTGGAGAGGAAGGAGAGATTATGTTAGAAGCAAAAGATTTCAGAGCAAGAGCGAGAGAGACCTTACGAGGAAATTGGGGCCCGGCAATTCTGGTGTGCTTCCTGGCAGTGTTGCTGGGTGGAATCGGCAGTGCAGATATTATTAAGGTGAACTTTGACACCAGCCAGGGATGGACCGTACAGTTCTTTGAATACTTTAAGTACAGTGTGAGAGAAATGTCCTTTTTGACGGGAAATGTTTCTCTGCCTATCGTGGGAGCTTTGCTGCCGGGATTGGTGCAAATGGCAGGAATATTGGCAGTTGCACAGTTTTTCATTGGTGGAGCAGTACAATTAGGTGTTTGTAGCTACTTTATCAAAAACGCCATGGGTCAGAATCCGGATTGGAAAGAGGAATTTTCTTATTTTCAATACTTCGGGAAAGCACTGGCACTACGGATTGTTACCAGCATCTTTATCTTCCTGTGGACATTATTATTGATTATTCCAGGAATTATTGCAGCATACCGATACAGCATGGCTTCTTATATCCTGGCAGAGAATCCACAGATGGATTTTATGGATGCTATTCGTCAGTCTGGTGAAATGATGGACGGACGCAAGGCAGACAAATTCTGGTTGGATCTTACCTTTATTGGATGGGAAATTCTGGGACTTCTGGCATTTGGATTGGGCTTTATCCTGTTGAATCCTTATGAGAAGGCAGCAGAAGCACATTTCTATCTCAATGCCAAGACAGAGGATGCCAGAGGTGGGGATAATTTATAGATAGGTATCCCGATATTTCTTCGGTGTCATGCCACAGGATTTGCGAAATACATTTTGAAAATAAGCCTGGGAGGAAAACCCAAGATGCTCACTAATATCTGCAACGGATTTGGTGCTTGTCTTAAGGTACTCCTGGGCTTTTTCTATTTTCTGTTCCTGAATGTAATGGTTTAGACTTTTGCCCGTTTCATTTTTGAAGCGAGTGGACAGGTGAGAGCGGCTGATAAACATGGCAGCTGCCACATCCTGGGTTTTGATTGGTTCATTGATGTGGTTAGCAACGTAGCTGATAATCTGACGCAGAAAGGCAGATTGGGTGTCCCCTAGACGGATGTGGGCTACCTGGGTGGCATAATCCATTACCATATGATGCTGCAGGTTGAGAATCTGTTCCACGTTGTTGAATTTCTCACAATGCTGTACATAGGCGTCGCTGAGGCGAAAGGCTTTTTCTGCTGGGATACCACCGGAGATAGCGGCTCTTGATGCTAAGGTGACCGTGGTAATAAATATATTTTTCACCTGACGAAGGTAGGAGTCTGCCATCTTTCCAGATTGCCCGGAGGAAGTGTTTTGAAATAATAGCTCTAGTTTATTAACATCCCCGGCAGTAATCAAAGAAAGCATTTCCTGCTCGAAATCTAAGGTATCATGTACCTGGGTACTGTGGTAATCAGGAGACATTACATTGGTCTCTTGTTTTAGCTGAGCCATCATTTTCTGGGCATCACTGGTGACAGGAGACGTTATGTTTTCCTCTCCAAAAATGTGGGCTTTTTGATCCGCAAAATCCCATAGGGGAATCTGAGAAATCTTAATACGCTTTCTTTTAATATAAAAATGCATCAAGCATAAGAAATGAAGAAATAAATCAATAGGCATAGGGGTAATGTTCCGAAGCATCTGTTCATATTTCTCCAGATAATTCTGTTTGATTCCCAGCAAAAACATGAACTCCCGAATCTGCTGCCGGTCTGGAGGAAGCTGATAGGTGGGACCGATAATAATGGTATAGTCCTTGTCATGGAGAATGCCATAGTATTGATAAAAGGGAGTAATGTAATAGCTGGTATCCTGAGGAATTGACAATAATTCCTCCAGATAAAGGGATGCAGGGTCCATTTGAAAAAAAGACTGAAAATCCCCATAAACCATTTTCTTTCCTTGATACAATCGTACGGGAATACGGGAAATATTGGAAATATTTTCGCAAATATACTGGTAATCGTCTAACGTCATCATGCTGTCCTCCTATGAATCGCTGCCTATCAACCTGTAAAAGATAAAACAATTTTATAATAAATATGATAAATTTACAATAAAGATTTGAAAACACAACTTATAATTGCCTTAAGAAAAGTAAAACTGGAGGTAATTATGGACAAGACAAAACAAAAGACGGGAATGTTTGATACACCATTTCTCTCATCCCGTATCAAATCAGAGCATGTTACCGGCAAGGAAAAATGGCTGGGATATCTCTTAGGACCGGCAGGAGCACTGTTATTAAATGCGGTATTAGGTTCTTATTTAAATCTCTATTATACTGATGTGCTACGGCTTACCAGTGTTTGGGGCGGAGCATTTTTGATGATTTTTCCCATTGCATCTAAGATTATTGATGCCATAACCAATGTGATTATGGGGCAGATTATTGATCGCACCAGAACGAAAGCCGGCAAGGCAAGACCATGGCTGTTGTTATCAGCTATCTTAATGCCAGTGACGGGAATCCTGTTATTCACCGTGCCTCAGGCTTCAGAAACCGTGCAGGTTATCTGGGTTATGATTAGCTACAATTTATTCTATTCCATAGCATTTACCATTTATAATATGAGCCATACCTTAATGGTTCCCCTCTCTACTAGAAATACAGAGGAGCGAGGAGGCTTATCTGTATTTAACAATATTTCTGCAGTTATGATTTCAGGAATTATTGTTGCATTGATTTTCCCAATGCTGGTTCTTCCAAGACTGGGAGTGGATAAGGGTGCATGGATTCTCACCATGTGTATTGTATCGATTCTTGCATTACCACTCACATTATTTGAGTATTATTACACCAAGGAGCGAATTACAGAAGAAAGTACCTTAGAGGAAGCTACAAATATTCCCATTGGAAAGCAGATCAAGGAGCTGGTACGTGATAAGTATTGGCTGATTATCATTATTTATTTCATTATTTACACCTTAGGCTCCAATCTAAAAAATATTTCTCTGGTATATTATTGTAACTACGTTCTTGGTAATTACAATGACGGAATCACCCAGACCATGGTGTCGGTTATTGGTGGTATCCCTATGGGAATTGGCATTTTTGCAGTATGGCCACTGGCTAAGAAATTTGGTAAGAAGAATGTTACCGTAGCCGGATTTATCCTGTATGCCATTGGTGGAGCCATCTGTATGATAAATCCTCAGAATATGGTGATTGTTTTAATCGGACAGTTTGTGAAAAATATTGGTGGATTGCCATGTGCATATGTATTTCTTGCACTTTTTGCAGATGTATTAGACCATATTGAGTGGAAGGCCGGCTTCCGCTGTGATGGATTATCTGTATCCATCCAGACCATTATTCTTACGGTATGTGCAGGCATTGGAAATGGAGTATTTAATATGATGCTGGCTAAGACCGGATACATAGCTCCAGAATTGATAAATGGTGTTACAACAGCGGCTACGCAGCCGGATGGAACCAAGCAGGCAATTATTTTCTGCTTCCTGGGATTTGAAATCGTAACGGGAATTATTTCTGCAATCTTACTGTCCTTCTTAAATATTGAGAAGACCATACATCAGGAACAGGCAGAAATCCAGGCAAGAAAGGAATTAAGTGAATAGTATGAAAGCAATGAATTTAAGATGTGAATATTTATACCAGCCCATGGGAATTGATATGAAGACCCCCAGATTGTTTTGGAACTGCGTAGATGGCGTGGAACAAACAGCATATGAAATCCTGGCAGAGGACGAAGATGGAAAGGAGCTGTGGGCAACTGGGAAAGTAAGCTCCTGTAAAATGACTCACATTCCTTATGAAGGAAAACCCTTAGATAGTCGAACCCATGTAAATTGGAAAGTACGTCTGTGGGATGAGATGGACCAGCCGGGAGAGTGGAGTGATACCGCATTTTTTGAAATGGGTCTGTTATATGCCTCAGACTGGAAGGCTTCCTGGATTACCGGTGATTATAAGGTAAATAAGAAGCTGCGTTATCCGGTAGATTACTTCCGCAAAAGCATGGTAATTGATACAGCCCAGGTGAAGAAGGCAAGGCTGTATGTATCTGCCTGTGGATTATATCGGGGAGATATCAATGGCAAGCGCATTGGAGATTTCGTTCTGGCTCCGGGCTTGACGGATTATCGGAAACGAATCCAGTATCAGGTCTATGATGTAACACAAGAGCTGCAGGATGGAGAGAATCATCTGGACTTTATGCTGGCAGACGGATGGTATCGAGGCAGTGTTGGTGCCTGGGGTATGCGTAATTATTATGGCAGCGAAACCAAATTAATCGCCCAGTTAGAGCTTACAAACCAGGATGGAAGCATTCAGTGTATCTGCACAGATAACAGCTTCCAATGGAGTAATGATGGAGCGATTACCTTTGCAGATAACAAGGATGGAGAAATAGTAGATGCCAGAAAGCTTCCTTCCTATCAGGGACAGGCGAAAGTAACCTCTAACCCAATCACTCCTACAGCATCCAATAATGTGGCAATCAAGGAGCATGAGACATTTTCTCCTAAGGTGATTCATACGCCGGCGGGTAAAATGGTTTTGGATTTCGGACAAAATATCGCAGGTTACCTTGCATTTAAGCTTCGAGGAACCGCAGGAGAAAAGCTTCATCTTCGCTTTGGGGAAATGTTGGATTCCCAGGGAGAATTCAGCCAGAAGAATATACAATGCTCCAACAAGAAGAAAACCACACCTTTGCAGGAAATCTACTATATCTGTAAGGATGAAGAAAATAATTATAAGACCAATTTCGCGATTTTTGGATTCCAGTATGTTCTCGTAGAAGGGGATCAATCTTTATTAGAGCAGCTACAGCCAGAAGATTTTACAGCCATTGCAGTATATTCTGATATGAAGCAGACTACAAGCTTCGACAGCTCTAATGTGTTGCTGAATCAACTGGTGTTAAGTACTCTGTGGTCAGCAAGAAATAACTCTGCAGATATTCCTACGGATTGTCCCACCAGAGAACGTCACGGATGGACAGGAGATGCCCAGATTTTCTTCAATACGGCAGGATATTTGTTAGACTATGCAGCTTTTGCCAGAAAATACGAGAGAGATCTTACGGACTGGCAGGCGGCAGATAAAAAGGGACGTTTCCCACAGATTGCTCCGGAAGGTGGAACGGATCCTTATATGGCACCTATGAATGGCTCCGTAGGCTGGGCAGATGCAGGCGTTATGATTCCCTATCGATTCTGGAAATTATTTGGAGACGACAATATCATACGGGATAATTATGAAGCCATGAAGAAATATGGGAAGTTCATGATTAGTCGCTGTGGCAAGAGAGGCATTACTGCCAAGTCACTGAAGTTTACAGGGGAGGCTAAGAAATATGCAGTCAATGCCGGACAGGCATATGGAGAGTGGGCAGAACCCTCTGATGTATACCAGACTACCTGGAAGGACTGCTCCGTGCCTCATCCGGAGGTGTCCACCGCATACACCAGCTATGTTATGAGTCTGTTAGAGGAGATTGCAACCTATCTTGGTAAGACAGAGGATGCAGCAGAATTTGCAAGGATTAAGGAAAAAACCAGATATGCATATCAGGAAATGATGAAGCTGCCGGAATTTTCACTGGATACAGACCGACAGGCCAATCTGGTCAGACCTCTTTACTTTGGACTTTTAGATGAGAAGCAGACAGCGTTTGCAAGAAAGCGTTTGCTTCGTGCCATGGAGAATTATCACTGGCGTATTGGAACCGGATTCTTATCTACTCCATTAATTCTTCATGTGCTGTCTACCATTGATTTGGAGGCTGCATACCGCCTTCTGGAAAATGAAGAGATGCCTGGCTGGTTATTTATGCCAAAGACCGGTGCAAATACCATTTGGGAAGGCTGGGAAGGAACCGCTGCTGCAGATGGAATTGCATCTTTGAATCATTATTCTAAGGGAGCCTGCTGCGAATGGGTCTTCCAGGAAATGTGTGGAATTCACGTAGAGGGAGAGAATCATTTTGTGATTGCCCCTATGCCGGGAGGACATTTCACTTATGCAACTACCAGCTACGACAGTGTATATGGCAAGGTAACCAGTGGCTGGAAGAAGGAAAATGACCAGTATCATTACAGGATTGAAATCCCAGCCAATACCACAGCAGAAATCCGCTTACCAGATGGCAGCGTTCATATGGTGAAGGCAGGAAGCTATCAGTTTTAGCATGCAGCAAGGGGGAAATGTTAAATTCCTATAAAATTTGTATCCTTTTCCAATCTTATGATATAATTTACTCCATCACAGGATAAGGAGAAGGAAGATGTTAGAATTTAAATATGATACACAGTTATTAATTGAAGGAACTGATTTAGATGAGGATGTGGTAAACGAATATTTCACCACACATTTTAAAGGCGATTGTCTGCTGGCAGTAGGAGATGAAGAGCTGATTAAAATACATTTTCATACCAATGAACCCTGGGAGGTGCTGGAGTATTGTGCATCTCTTGGGGAAATTTATGATATTGTGGTGGAAGATATGGACCGCCAGTCCCGTGGCTTGCAAGGGTAAGAGCCATGGGAAAACGATATCAATGTATTAGTCGTGAAATGCTGAAAGTTCTGGCAATGTTTTTTATGCTGCTGGATCATGCATATATGACCGTGGTGAATGTGCCGGGGTTTGAGTGGATGACCCAGGTTGGAAGACTGGCATTTCCGATTTTTGCCTTCCAGATTACGGAAGGATATATTCATACCTCTAACAAAAAGAAATATATGAAAACCATGTTTGTGTTTGCACTGATTTCAGAAATCCCTTATAACCTGATGATGGGTGGAGAAATCATAGGACCCTTTACCCAGAATGTGATGTTTACATTTCTCATTGCATTGCTTCTGTTGACAGTAATTGATAAGGTCCTTGGCTGGAAGAAAAACTGGTTTCTTAAGGGGATTGTCATTGCAGGAATCTGTGTACTTAGCGTGATAGTGGGTACACTAACCTTTGTAGATTACTCAGGCTTTGGTGTGCTGACGGTGTTGACTTTCTATCTTGCAGGGAAGCTTCCCAAGGGATATCTTAAGATGCTGGCACAGCTGGCAGGCTTGTGGGTGATTAACTGGATCTTCTTAGGAGGAAAGGTTATTATATTCTCCAATGGCTTTGAATTCCCTGAGCAGGGAATTGCCGTCTTTAGCCTAATTTTTATCTGGCTGTATAATGGCAGGAAGTCTCTTAAGGGAACCGTTGATCATGTATTTAAGTATGTATCCTACTGGTTTTATCCGGTGCATATTTTCATTCTAAGCCTGCTGGCTTTGTATGTGCTATAGAGGTGTGTGTATGAAGAAAACAATATTATCCAATAAAATATATCTGTATCTCACAGAGTTTTTTGCCGGAATGGCAGTGATGGCAGTAGAATTAGGTGCAAGTCGTTTGCTTGCACCCTATTTTAGTTCTTCACAAATTGTATGGACCATTATTATCGGAACCATTATGATTGCTATGGCTCTGGGGAACATTTACGGTGGAAGAACTGCAGACCGGGACCCTAATCCGGATAAGCTATACGGAAGAATCCTGATTGCATCTATTTGGATTGCAGCCATACCGGTGGTTGGCAAATATATTATTATCGGCATTTCCGGTGTTTTAATTTTTACAGTAAGTAATAATTTCTTAATTATTGCAGCGTTTATTGCCTGTATGGTAATTTTCGTTTTCCCGTTATTTTTACTGGGTACCGTTACCCCATCTTTGGTGAAATACAGTGTGGACAGTCTGGACGATAATGGCAAGACGGTGGGGAATTTAGGAGCATTTAATACCGTCGGCAGTATTATTGGAACCTTTCTTCCTACCTTTGTTACCATTCCGGCGGTGGGAACTGCCATTACCTTTCTGATTTTTGCCGGAGTGCTGTTTCTATTGGCAGTGGTTTATTTTATCAGTGTGAAACGAAAGCAGAGTAAGCTGGTGATTGCAGCCATTTTATTTCTGGGATGCAGCTTCCTGGGCACAACCACAGGGTTTGCTTTCTGGGAGAAAGACCTGGTGTATGAAGGAGAATCCGTCTACAACTATCTCCAGGTGAAGGAAGATGACAGCCAGGTGTTATTATCTACCAATGTGTTATTTGGCGTTCAGTCTGTTTTAGAGAAGGACAACCGTCTTACCGGTATGTATTATGATTATGCTATGGCGGCACCTCTTATGGCAGGAATTTCAGAGAAAAGTCAGCTTGATGTGCTGATTCTTGGCATGGGAACAGGAACCTATGCGACCCAATGCGAACGGTATTTTGATGATATATCCATAGAGGGTGTTGAAATTGATGATAAGATTACCAATCTTGCAGAAGCATATTTTCAGCTGCCCCAGGATGTGAAGGTTACCACTTATGATGGAAGAGCCTATCTGAATGCGGTGGATAAGAAATATGATGTGATTATGGTAGATGCGTATCAGGATATTACCATTCCCTTTCAGATGTCTTCGGTAGAATTCTTTACCCAGGTACAGGAACATCTGACCCCAGATGGCGTGATGGTTGTAAATATGAATATGCGTGGAAATCAGGAGGGGAATATTAACCAGTACCTGGCAGACACTATTTCCACCGTATTCTCCCAGGTGTATACTGTGGATGTGGCAAATGTTACCAATCGGGAATTATTTGCTTCCAACAATCCCCAGATGCTAGCCAGAATGGATGATAACAGCGCAGTCATTGCTGACCCTGCCCTGGTCCGCATGATGGAGAGAATTTCGGATGAACTCACACCCTATGAAGCCACCAATTATGTCATGACCGACGATCAGGCTCCGGTAGAGCTGCTGGGGATGCGTGTCATTGATGATTTGATTTCCAATGAGGTAAGCTATTACCGGGAGATATTCCAGCAGGAGGGCATTGAGGGACTGTTGGAGGAGCTGTAAAAACAATAAGTGGATTTTATTCGGAGCAAACCGAGTCGGTTTCAACCGAATGAAACTTTTTATAAAGTAAGAATATATTGTGCATCAAGAAACCTGCTTAAGTGCAGGTTTTTTGTGTATCAATATGTCACAGGGATAAACAAGATTATCAAAGAAATTAATTCTCAGGAGATGTAATTATTTACAATACAACTTCTCCTTGAAAACCTTAAAATCATACAACTTTTTGTAAAAGTGATGAAAATATGTTTTACACATGTAATATTCTTTGCTATTGTACACTTATCAAACACCTATTTTCGAAAAAGGGAAAAACACTATTAGGTAATTGATAAATGGTTTTATCAATTCCTGTGGATAACTCTCCTCTATAT
>CAZYYO010000032.1:0-17592 GCA_964650965.1 uncultured Lachnospiraceae bacterium
TATTACCATTAATCTGTCTAAGCCGGAGAAGGACCCCAAGGCGATTGCCGCTGCTAAGAATGCCAAGCAGTCCTCTTATCCCAAGTGTCTGCTGTGCATGGAAAATGAAGGTTATGCTGGAAGAACGAATCATCCGGCAAGAGAGAACCACAGAATTATACCTCTTACCATGAATGGCAGCCAATGGGGATTTCAGTATTCCCCTTATGTATATTATAACGAGCACTGTATTGTATTTAACGGACAGCACATTCCCATGAAGGTGGAGCGGGCAACCTTTGTAAAATTATTTGACTTTGTAAAGCAGTTCCCCCACTATTTCCTTGGCTCCAATGCAGATCTTCCCATTGTGGGTGGCTCTATTTTAAGTCATGACCATTTCCAGGGAGGTCATTATACCTTTGCTATGGAGCGTGCACCAATCACTGAGAAATTTACAGTGGCAGGTTATGAAGATGTTGCCGCAGGCATTGTGCAGTGGCCTCTGTCTGTGATTCGTCTCTCCTGTAAGGATGAGCAGCGTATCATTGATTTGGCGGACCACATTCTTACCACCTGGAGAGGGTATACAGATGAAGCAGCCTTTATCTATGCCCAGACCGATGGAGAGCCTCATAACACCATTACCCCGATTGCCAGAAAGCGTGGAGATTGTTATGAACTGGATTTGGCACTGCGTAATAATATTACAACTCCTGAGAATCCATTGGGAGAGTACCACCCCCATGAGAAGCTTCACCATATTAAGAAGGAAAATATCGGATTAATTGAAGTGATGGGACTGGCTGTGCTGCCTTCTAGATTAAAGTCAGAAATGGAACAGCTGGCAGAGTATATTCTTGAACATAAGAATGTTCGGGAAAATGAAGTACTTGCCAAGCACGCTGACTGGGTGGAGGAATTCCTTCCGGCTTATGATGTGGTAAATGAAGAAAATATCGTGGATATTCTTCAGCAGGAAATCGGCAAGGTGTTCTGTCAGGTGTTAGAGGATGCAGGAGTATTTAAATGTAACCCAAAGGGACAGGAAGCATTTAACCGATTCATAAACAAATTATAAAAATTGTATAAACAAAATCTATTGAAAAAATAAAAAGCAAGGACTATAATACAGCTATAGAATAATTCACACCTGTGTCTTATTCATTGTCTGGTCATTCCGGACAAAAGTAATACTATAATAATTTAATAAGGGAGGAAATTATTATGTTATTTCAAATTTACGGAGACACATCTCTGTATCAGCTGTTAGGCTGGGTTCTTGTATTTGCCGGATTGGTAATTACCAATGAAATTGCAAGACGTACCAAGGCAGGAGGAATCTTTTTCTTCTTACTGTTACCATTGGCACTGACCATTTATTTCATTGCAATCTATGTAGGTGCAGCAAATGGTTCTGAATGGGCATTGAACAATGACACTTATGTTCATATGACAAGCTGGTTCCATTATGCTAAGCTGTATGCTGCAACTGCAGGATGTATCGGTTTCATGATGATTAAGTACAAATGGGGTATTGGAGCAAAAAATTGGTTCAAACCATTTCCATTTATCATCGTTGCTATCAACATCTTAATCGCTGTATGCTCTGATTTCGAATCTGCAATCAAGGGAACACAGGCATTAGCAGAGACAGGTTCTCGCTGGTGGTTATCTTCTGAAGGCGTATGGTTATACGGCGGATGGTGGAATGTGTTAAATGGTATCGCAGGACTTCTGAATATCTTATGTATGACAGGATGGTGGGGAATTTACTCCTCCAAGAAGAAAGACGATATGCTGTGGCCAGATATGACATTTGCATTTATTCTTGCATATGATGTTTGGAACTTTGAGTATACCTACAACAATCTGCCTACACATGCATGGTATTGCGGACTTGCATTATTACTTGCACCTACCTTTGCCAATGCGTTCTGGAACAAGGGTGGTTGGATTCAAAACCGTGCCAACACGCTGGCTATCTGGTGTATGTTCGCCCAGGTATTCCCACTTTTCCAGGATGACAGTGTATTTACCGTAATCCCATCCTTATATGCAGATGGATTTATGGACAAAGCTACACATCCTACCGCAGCTAATCCAACAGCACAGGGTGTCATTGCAGTAGCAGCAATTATTGTAAATGTAATTGTCCTTACCGTTATTATTAAACGCTCCATTGAGCAAAAGAAGAACCCATACAAGAATGAGATCTTCGCTGGAACCAAGGACTTCCAGTTGGCTATGGATAGAGCTGAGTAATTGATAACTTCATATGGATTATGAAAGCAGGACCTCGTTGATTCGGGGTTCTGTTTTTTTGGTGCACATAGAATTATCCAGGACGGTTTCAGTGTACCTGGGGGTGGATGGAAACATTAAGCATGAAATCCTCCAATCCGAAGCTTGCAGGAGACCGAAATGCTTGCGAAAAGGCTATGCATTGGGGGATATGTAACGATAACGGAAGCGTGGCTCCAAGAAGCTCAAGCGCCCTGGGGCGTACGAAAGAATGAAGCATGAAATCCCCCAATCCGAAGCTTGCAGGAGACCGAAATGCTTACGAAAGGCTATGCTTTGGGGGATATGTGACGATAACGGAAGCGTGGCTCCAAGAAGCTAAATAGCACTGGGGTGGACGTAAGAATGAAGCATGAAATCCTCCAATCCGAAGCTTGCAGGAGACAAAAATGCTTGTGAGAGGCTATGTATTGGGGGATATGTAACGATAACGGAAGCGTGGCTCCAAGAAGCTTAAGCACCCTGGGGCGGATGGAAGAATGAAGCATGAAATCCCCCAATCCGAAGCTTGCAGGAGACCGAAATGCTTGCGAAAGGCTATGCATTGGGGGATATGTAACGATAACGGAAGCGTGGCCCCAAGAAGCTCAAGAGCACTGGGGCAGGCGGAAGAATGAAGCATGAAATCCCCCACTCCGAAGCTTGCAGGAGACAAAAATGCTTGTGAGAGGCTATGCATTTGGGGATATGCAACGATAACGGAAGCATTCCCCCATGGAGCGGAAGTTAAATGGCGAAAGCGAAGGCTAAATGGCGAAAGCGGTAGTTAAATGATGAAAGCGGTAGATAAATGACGAAAGCAGCAATGAAGTAACAAAAAAGCAGCTGTAAAGTAGCAAAAACAACAGCAGAAGAAAACTTTCACAAATTCATCCCCAGGATTTTGTGAAAGTTTTCGAGTTGTATATCTTAGATAGGCATGATAGAATTAAGGAAACTGAAAAACGAAAAACAGTTTCCGAGTTTCCGACGATCAGAAATAAAGAAAATCCAACCATAAAATGACCACCAGAAAGGAAAAATAACATGAAGGAAAAAATACTCCAGGGCACCATGAATGTGTTTCGACAAAAGGGGATCAAATTCACCATGGATGATCTGGCAGCAGATTTGGGGATGAGTAAGAAAACCATTTATACGGTATTCTCAGACAAGGAATCACTGCTCATTGAGCTGGTTGATTACGTGTTTGATACCATTAAGGAAAGTGAGTCCGTGGTAATGGCCGATACCACCTTAGATACCACAGACAAGCTGAGGAGAATCTTAAGTGTCATGCCAGAAACCTATATGGGAATGGATTTTGGTCAGTTGCACATGATAAGAGGCAAGTATCCAAAGGCTTACGAAAGAATTGAGCAGCGATTGGAAAGTGGCTGGGAACAAACAATAGAGCTAATCGATCAGGGGGTAGCAGAAGGTGTATTTCGGCCGGTGAATAAGCTGGTGTTCCAGCTTACCTTTGAAGCGGCATTAGAGCGATTTCTAACAGGGGACGAGCTTATGGAGAATAAGGTGAAATATCTGGATGCATTACAGGATTTAGCAAATCTTCTGGTGGACGGAGTAACCTTATAACAGGGGAGAGTATAAATAATTAGAGAGAGGGACAGACAAGATGCAGGACAAATCAAAGGTAATCTTTGGCAATGAGCTAAGCGATAAGGTGTATCGCAAGGCAGTGAAAACAAAAGAAAAAAGCAGGAAAAAATTCGGGGATGATTCTAAGACCAATTATCCTATTGTGATTAAAAAGAATCAGCATATAGGAGAATCCTTAGGAGTGTACGACATTCGTCTGGAGGACGGAACCAGCCCAGAGCAATTTGATACAGACAAAGGCATTATTGTAGGCAATATCCGCATGGGCTTTGGCCATTATCGGATTTCTATGGCAATGGCCAGTGCAGCCAAATCTATGGGGTATACTCCCTATTGGATGGATTTAAATTCCTATCCCCAGACCACCTGTACCAAAATTATTGGAGCACAAAATGATTTATATTCCTTAGGCTCCAGGTTGTCTAAGAATAAGCTGTTTAACAAGCTGGTGTGGGAGCCTATGAATTATGAGGGCTTCCGTGCCCTGTCCTATAATGCATCGGATCAGAAGAATGCAGAGCTTATGGCACCGGTCTTTGGAAATGTACCTAAGGATATTCCTGTAATAGGAACTCATGTGTGGCCGGCACAGGCAGCGATTCATGGAGGTATGAAGCATGTGGTGAATGCCATTCCGGATAACTGGCCCATGGCACTACATTTATCAGAAGGAAGTGTGCATACCATTCAGTGTAGAAATGCCTATATGGGCTATCGCATCCTTAATGGGATGAATAAGGATAAGGTGTGTCACGAGATACCCAATGACCAGCTGATTTATACCGGACATTATATTGACCATGAGCTGGTAAGCAATATTGAAGAGGATTGCAGCCAGCGAATGAAGCGAAAGAAGGATGGTGCACCTATGCGATTCCTTCTTACCATTGGTGGGGCAGGAGCCCAGAAGGAAATCTTCGCTGCAATTATCAGCTATCTGCTTCCTATGGTGAAAGAAGACAAAGCCGCATTGTATGTAAATGTTGGCGATTATAAAAATGTATGGGATGAGCTGGCAAAGGAAATTCCGCAAATGAAGGAATACACAACGGAGCATTTTAATGAATTTGAGGCAACCACCCAGTTTGCACAGCAGGCACTGACCCAGGAGGTCCATGGAATCCACGGCTTCTATCACGAGAATATTTTTGAAGCAGTATATTGCACCAATCTTCTTATGAGAAGCAGCGACGTACTGGTAACCAAGCCCAGTGAGCTGGCATTTTACCCAATTCCCAAGCTGTTCATTAAGCGGGTAGGAAAGCATGAAATGTGGGGAGCAATTCATTCAGCAGAAATGGGAGATGGAACCTTAGAATGCCGAGATATCCCCCATGTACTTCAGATGATAGATTTGTTTATGAAGGACGACCACCTTTTAGGAGAAATGTGTGAAAGCATCCAGGTAAATAAAACCATTGGACTGTATGATGGAGCTTATAAGGTAGTGGAAATTGCCATGGGGCTTAAAAATAAATGAGGAATAAATAAGGGATAAATAAAGAATAAGGGACCCGCTTACGGGGTAAGGAGAGAACATGGAGACAAAGAAGAAATTATCAGGAGCAGAGAAATTCTCCTACGGCATTGGTGCAGTAGGAAAGGATATGGTATATATGCTGTCAGCCAGCTATATTCTGTATTATTATCAGGATATTATGGGAGTCAGTGCAGTAGCAATGGGAATTATTCTTCTAGTGGCAAGAATATTTGATGCATTTAACGATCCGATTATGGGTGTGCTGGTGGCAAAAACCAAGACTCGGTGGGGCAAATTCCGCCCATGGTTAATGATTGGTACCTTAACTAACGCAGTAGTGCTGTTTTTAATGTTTTCCGCACCTCCATCCTTAGATGGCGGTGGATTGGTAGCGTATGCAGCAATCACCTATATCCTTTGGGGTGTTACCTATACCATGATGGATATTCCATACTGGTCTATGGTGCCGGCATTTACAGAAAGCGGTAAGGAGAGAGAAGGATTGTCCGCACTGGCTCGTTCCTGTGCAGGTGTTGGTTCCGCACTGGTTACCATTATTACTGTTATGAGTGTATCCTTCCTGGGAAGCAAGTTAGGTGGCACAACACAAAATGAAATCGAACGATTAGGCTATAAATATTTTGCATTGATTGTTGCTGTGATTTTTATAGTATTTATTACCATTACCTGTGTTACAATTAAGGAAAAATCTTCCGTAGATATGAAGACTGCTTCCGTCAAGGATATGTTTAAGGCATTGATTCAAAATGACCAGGCCATGACCATGGTAGTTGCAATCGTATTAATTAATACCGCATTGTACATTACCTCCAACCTGCTGATCTATTTCTTCAAATATGATTTCAGCGGTGCAGCCTGGGAAGGAGATTACACCTTATTTAACACCTTTGGTGGTGGATTCCAGATTCTTGCAATGATGCTGCTGTTCCCATTGCTTCGTAAGTTCATGAATACCATGAAAATTTTTTATGTATCCTTTGGAATGGCATTTTCAGGCTATATCATCCTGCTGCTCTTATCCTGCATGAGTAAGACCAATATTTACATGCTGCTGATTCCGGCATTCTTAATAATGTCAGCCATTGGTATGTTAAATGTCATTGTAACCGTATTTCTGGCAAATACCGTGGATTATGGAGAGTTGAAGAATCATCGCAGGGATGAATCCGTTATTTTCTCCATGCAGACCTTCGTGGTAAAGCTGGCCAGCGGAATTTCTGCTATGATTGCATCCATTGTACTGGCAGTATTCCATATCAGCTCCAGTGAGATGGCAAATACAACTGTAGAGGGCAGTACCAGAATTGGACTGCGTTTGTCTATGTCCGTGTTGCCAATCCTGGTTCTGATTGTTGCAATTATTATCTTTCGGAAGCATTACATTCTTACAGATGAGAAGTTAGATGAAATATCCCTTCAGCTGGAGGCTCAAAGAGAGCAGGAAATGTAATATTACATATTAATTACTAAGGTAAGATTCACAGGAGGTAACAGAATATGATTGAGGTAAAGGACAAGCTGTATGTATTAAATACAGACCACACCACCTACTGTTTTCGTGTTATGGAAACAGGACAGCTAGAGCATATGTATTATGGTCGGCGTATTACCATTGGAGAGGGAACGCCTTTGGTGGAGAAGCAGGCATTTGCAGCAGGAAATGCCCTGGCCTATGACCAGGAGCATGTAAATGTTGCTTTGGAAAATGTTCGGCTGGAGATGTCCTCCTATGGAAAGGGCGACATTAGAGAGCCTATGGTTGAGGTGGTTTGCCCAGATGGCAGCAGTACCTTAGATTATGTGTTTCAGGAGGCTAAGGTAGAAACAGGCAAGGACGAGATGACAGAACTGCCCGGCTCCTATGATGACAGCAATCAGGTGCAGCATCTTACCGTTATCATGGTAGATCGAAATCATGGCTATACCATGGAACTGCATTATTATGTATATGAGAAGGAAGATGTTATCACCAGAAGAAGCCAGTTTGTGAATAGCTCCAAGGAACCGGTTACCTTGAAGCGGCTGATGAGCTATTCCATGGATCTGGACCAGGCGGGATTTACCGTTACCTCCTTCCACGGAGGCTGGGCAAGAGAGATGAATAAGAAGCAGACGGTTGTTACTGCTGGAAAATATGTGAATTCCTCATACACAGGAACCAGCTCCAACCGTACCAATCCCTTCTTCATGGTATCAAATCCTGGTACCACAGAGACTGCTGGGGACTGCTATGGCTTTAATCTGATTTATAGTGGCAATCACTATGAAGCAGTCGAGGTAAGTAGCTTTAACAAGACCAGAATTACCGCAGGAATCAATCCCACCAACTTCAGCTTTCGGCTGGAGCCGGAAGAGACGTTTTCATCACCGGAGGCAGTGCTGACCTTCTCTCATGAGGGATTTACAGGAATGAGTCATCATATGCATCATTTTGTCCGGGAGCATATTGTACGCGGAACCTGGAAATATAAGGAACGTCCGGTGCTGTTAAACAGCTGGGAGGCAAATTACTTCAACATTGACGAAGGCAGTTTGGTGAAGCTTGCCAAGGAAGGCAAGGACATTGGTATTGAGCTTTTTGTTATGGATGATGGCTGGTTTGGAGAGCGTAATGATGATAAACGTTCCCTGGGAGACTGGACAGAGAATAAGAAGAAGCTGCCTCATGGAGTTGCCGGACTGGCGAAGAAAATCAACGACCTGGGGCTGGACTTTGGTCTATGGGTAGAACCGGAGATGGTAAATGTAGACAGTGTGCTTTACCGTGCACATCCTGACTGGGTTATGGAGATTCCGGGACAGGCTCATTCGGAGGGAAGAAACCAGAGAATTCTGGATTTGTGTAATCCGGCAGTGGTGGATTATATTACGGAGGAGATGACCCGTGTATTTTCTTCCGGCAACATTTCCTATGTAAAATGGGATATGAACCGCATTGTATCGGACTATTATTCACCTTATCTGGGAAAGGAACGACAGCAGGAGGTGGCACACCGGTATGTGATTGGACTTTATCGCATGATGAACACATTAACACAGCGTTTTCCGGATATTTTATTTGAAGGCTGTGCTTCTGGAGGCAATCGGTTTGATTTGGGCATTCTATGCTACTTCCCGCAGATATGGGCAAGTGATAATACCGACGCCGTATGCCGTCTGAGAATTCAAGAGGGCTACAGCTATGGCTATCCCCAGTCTACAGTTACCGCACATGTATCTTCCTGCCCAAATCATCAGACTCTTAGAGTAACACCCTTAGAGTCCAGATTTAATGTGGCAGCCTTTGGCGTGTTAGGCTATGAATGTAATCTGTGTGATGCCAAGAAGGAAGATTTAGAGGCAATGAAGGCTCAGATTGCAGTGTATAAGAAGTACCGAAAGACCCTGCAGTATGGTGATTTCTATCGTGTCAGCAGCGGCAATATTTACCAGTGGACCATTACCAGTCCACAGCAGAATGAATCGGTAGGATTGCTGATGCAGTTAGAAGCCAAGCCGGGAGAAGAATATCAGGTGTACCATGGCTGTGGATTAAAGCCGGAGGCACAGTACCATTTCTTCAACAGAGAAATGAAGTATAATATTAAGAACTTTGGTGACCTGGTAAATATGATTGCTCCAGTGCATATTCGACAAGATTCTCTAGTGCATAACTCCCTTGCTAAATTTATTAAGATGGATGGGGAAAAGGAAGATGTGATAGCTGCAGGAGACCTTATGATGTATGCAGGTATTAAGCTGAAGCAAAGCTTCGTAGGAACCGGATATAGTGATCAGGTGCGGTTTTTCCCAGATTATGGTTCAAGAATATATTTTATAGAAGAAGTAAAATAGAAGGATAGATTGTAAAACAGCAGCCCATATGACAGGGCTGCTGTTTTATTGCGTTTTCTTATCAATGTAGTTGGATTTGTATTTGGAGTACACGATTTTCTGGCTGCTGTATAAACCGTAGTATCCGGAAATCATATAACTAAAGGCAATGGAGATAAGGAAATATGGCATAGCCTCAATTCCAAACAGTTCAAAGCAAATAAACAGGGAGGTGATGGGACAGTTGGTAACACCACAAAATACTGCACCCATTCCGATTGCTGCACACAGAGAAGGGGATAACCCAACCATAGCTCCATAGAGGCAGCCGAAGCTGGCACCAATGAAGAAGGTGGGAACAATCTCTCCACCCTTATAGCCGATCGCAAGGGTAAGGGCGGTAAATATCATTTTCAATAAAAATGCTTCTGGTTTGACACTGCCACTCATAGCACTGTGAATCACAGATACACCGGTACCATTATAGGTTTGATCTCCCACCAGGAAGGTGAGGAATAATATAAGACACCCACCAATAAAGCCTCTTAGGTATGGATTCTTCAGATATTTCTTATATAGATGCTCTGTCTCGTGAAGCAGAATACAAAAAGCCATACTTACCAGTCCGCATAGGATAGCCAGACCGCTGATTTTTATAGCAGGAAGGATAGCAAAGTCCGGAATATTAACAATCTGATAAAAGGGGGCAGCTACGCCAAAATATGAGGCAATGCCTCTGGCAATCAAAGCTGCAATGGTGCAGGGTACCAAAGCTGCATAGTGCATAATACCAACACTTACTACCTCCATAGAGAAGACGGCAGCAGCAATGGGAGTGCCAAATAGTGCAGAGAAGGCAGCAGACATGCCACACATAATCATAATATGCTTGTCCTTTTGATTAAAATGAAACAATTTGCCCAATGCATTTCCCATACTGCCCCCCAGCTGCAGGGCTGCCCCTTCTCGTCCGGCAGAGCCACCCACCAAATGGGTCAGCAGTGTGGAGATGAAGATTAAGGGAGCCGTCTGGATAGGAATCTCATCATCGGAATGGATTGCCGACAGCACCAGATTGGTTCCTGTATCCTTCTCGTTGCGAAGCAGACGATACAGTCCAGTGATAGCCATGGCTCCAAAGGGGAGCAGCAGCAGAAGCTGGGGATAAGCCAGTCTTGTAGTAGTAACAAAATCCATACCAAAGTAAAAAAGTGTTCCAATTCCCCCTACCAGACATCCGGTAAGAATGGAGAAAACAACCCATTTTACGGTGGTACCTGCCCTTTGCATATTATGTTTGATTTTGTGCTTTATTAATTCCTTATTCATTTCCTATGATATCCTTTGTTTCCTTGATGATAACCATTACGCACATGTCATGCCCTACAATCTTATCATGTAATTTCATATAATTCAAATTACAATTCATCTGTTGCATTTATTCACAATATGGTATATTAGAAATATGAAAATGTAACAGAAAGACAGGTAGACAAATGAGAAGCAGTGGAGTGCTGATGCATATTTCTTCTCTCCCTTCCCCCTATGGGATTGGAACCTTTGGAGAAGCCGCAAGAGATTTTATAGATTTTCTAAATGAGGGCGGGGTAAGGTACTGGCAGGTACTTCCCTTAGGACCCACCAGTTATGGGGATTCGCCCTATCAATCCTTTTCTTCCCAGGCGGGAAATCCTTATCTGATAGATCTTGAACTTCTAATAAAACAGGGATATTTAAGCCGAGAAGCCTGCGAAACTGCCGTGATGGAAAGCAGGAAGAATCAGGTGGATTATGCCTTGCTGTATGAGAACCGTATCCCTCTATTAACACAGGCCGCAGAGAAATTTCTGGAGATAAATACGGATTCTAGATTTCTGACCTTTTGCCAGGAGAATGCCCATTGGCTGGATGATTATGTCCTGTTTATGGCATTGAAGGATGCTCACAAGGGAGCACCCTGGTATCAATGGGAGGAGGAATTAAAGCGAAGAGATTTCCAGGCATTAGATAATGCCAGAGCCCAGTATCACACACAGATGCAGGTGTATCAGGTTCTACAGTATCTGTTTTATCAGCAGTGGAAGGCACTAAAGGAATATGCCCACGAGCATCAGGTGTTTTTTATTGGAGATATTCCAATCTATGTAGCCTATGACAGCGTAGAGGTATGGAAGGAGCCGGGACTGTTTTCCTTAGATGAGAAGCTACAGCAGGTTTATGTAGCAGGATGTCCACCAGATGCCTTTGATGAAAATGGGCAGCTGTGGGGAAACCCCATTTATCGATGGGATAAAATGAAAGAAAACGGATATCAATGGTGGGCAGACCGTCTGGGACATGTTTTACAGATGTACGATATGATTCGCATTGATCATTTTCGAGGCTTTGCCTCTTACTATCAGATTCCTGCAGAAGATACCGATGCCAAAAGAGGACAATGGCAGCCGGGGCCTGGCATGGATTTCTTTCATGAGATGAATGGTCGATTTGGTGAGATGCCAATTATTGCAGAAGACTTAGGATATATTACAGAGGATGTAAAAGCCTTGTTAAGGGATACTGGTTATCCAGGAATGAAAGTCTTGCAGTTTGCATTTGATGAAGATAATGGCTGGAATGCCTACCTTCCTCATAATTATGAAAGAAATTGTGTGGTGTATCCGGGAACCCATGATAATACCACCCTTGTGGACTGGCTGGACAAGGAGGAAAATGCGGCAAAGCATTGCAAAGACTATCTGGGATTGTCACAGATGGAGGGAGCACATTGGGGAATGATTCGCGGAGCCTTATCATCAGTAGCAGACCTTGCCGTGATTCCTATGCAGGATTTATTGGGGCTGGATGGAAGTGCAAGAATGAATACCCCATCCACCATAGGAGATAACTGGAATTGGCGTATGAAGCCCCAGAAATTGCAATCATTAGCAAAGAAGCTTCAAGATATGAATATAAGATATAGGAGAACATAATAAGTGAGCCAATATAGACTTACGTTTTATGCTGGAGGGACAAATTATGTTATATTTTATTGTAAATACCAGGTCTAGAACAGGGAAAGCAGAGGAAATCTGGAAAGAGCTGGAACAGGAGCTGATTAGGAAGAAGGTTGATTATCAGGCAACCATTACAGCCTATGAGGGGCATGCCAGAGAGCTTGCCAATGAAATCTGCCAAAAACCGGGAGAAATTCGTCTGGTGGTTGTAGGAGGGGATGGCACGGCTAACGAAGTGATCGATGGCATGCATGATTTTCATAGAGTACAGCTTGCGTATATTCCTACAGGCTCAGGCAATGACCTGGCCAGAGGATTGAAGATTACAGGGACACCCTTAGAGGTTCTAGATCATATACTTGCTTCCAAGGAAGTGGTTCCTATGGATTTAGGAGAGGTGCAGTTTCCAGATGGCAGCAGTAGGAAATTTGCCATCAGCGGAGGGCTTGGTGTAGATGCTGATGTATGTAAACAGGCACTTACATCCAGATTAAAGAAATTTCTCAATAAGATTCATTTAGGACAGCTGACCTATGTGCTGCTTACCATAAAGACGGTATTTACCATGCCATTTACAGATGCAGTCATTACCCTGGAGGATGGAACCAGGCGGGAGCTACACGGGGTCATATTTATGGCAGCCATGAACCATGCCTGCGAGGGTGGTGGGGTGCCCATGGCTCCTAGAGCCAGTGCTTATGACGGATTGCTGTCGGTATGCTGTGTGTATGGTGTGCCCAGAGGAATCTGCCTCTTATTTCTACCTGTGCTATGTATGGGGAAGCACGAGAAGATTAAAGGATTTGAGGTCATCGACTGTAAATCATTGCATGTGGTCTTAAAGAATCCCATGATTGTACATACGGATGGGGAGTATTGTGGAGAGCCAAAGGAGATGACCTTCCAATGCCTGCCACAGCTATGCCGCATTGTTCAATGATAGGGCAAATGGACTGATGTTGGAGAAAGGGGAATACAAATGAGAAAAAAGAAATGGTTGCGCAGGCTGATTGCATTATGTCTGGCAGCGGTTTTAATTTTACCGCTTCCAGTACAGGCAGTGAATGCGTCAGCCCTGCAAAATGAAAGCCAGACGGTTAAGGTGGGAATTTTCTCCCTTGGAAAGTTTATGTATTTTGATGAGGAGGGAAATGCAGCCGGCTATAATGTGGATTACTTGAATAAGCTGGCAGAAATTACCCATTGGAAATATGAATATGTACCCTGTGATAACTGGGTGGATGCTACAGATAAGCTGAAAAGTGGAGCCATTGATTTATTGGCACCGGCACAGATTACAGATGCATTAAAGGCAGACTTTGATTATGCAGTGATGCCTATGGGAACAGAGTCGGCAGCAATTTATACCAAGAAGACCAGAGACGATTTGATGTATGAGGATTTTGCTGCCATGGCAGGGCTTACCTTTGGATGTGCCCAGGGATCTACCTTTGCAAGGAAATTTGTGGAAGAATATGCAGTTCATGCTGGATTTACCCCTAATATCAATTATTACGCCAATACAACAGAACAGGCAGAGGCACTGAAGGATGGTCAGGTAGATGCGGTAGTTACCAATATTATGTTTGCCTCAGAGGAATTGAAGCTGTTAGGCTGGTTCTCTCCCATGCAGGTGTATTATATCAGTCAGAAAGGGAATCAGGAGCTTTTGGATACTTTGGATAAGGGTATGATGGAGCTTCTGGTAGAAGAGCCTAATTTTGAGTCCAATCTGATTAGTGAGTATTTTCCAGTATATGACAGCACCAATGTTAGCTATAGTGAAATGCAGTATCTAAGGGGATTGGGAACGGTAAATGTAGGATATCTGGACAATCAGAAACCCTATGCATACACGGACGAAGCCGGAGAATTTCAGGGAATCGTAAAGGATATTTGTGAGAAGGCGGCTGGAAATATCGGAATCACCTTTCATTATATGCCGTTAACCAAAAGCCAGCTGTCCGATCGGGAGTACCTAGAACAAAATAATATATACGTGATTGCAAATTTTGAGGATGGCAGTGACGATTTGGTGGCAAATGGTGCTATGGTTATGAAAACCCAGTCCTATGCCCAGATTAATCCGGTGTTTGTGGCACCGAAGGATTATGTGCTAGATGAGGATGAAGAGTTTATTATTGCAGTGGATAAGAACTCCACGACGGTTACCCAGGAGTTCATAGATACCTACAGTAATGCCAAGATTGTGGAGTATGAATCTATCAGTGCCTGCTTCGATGCATTATATAAGAAAAAGGCAGATGTAATTGTTGGTAAGCAGTCTATCTTACAACCATATATGTCCAAGCCACGAAATAAGACAATGAATCTGATGCCGGTAAGTGCGTCTGGTCCCAGCATGTGTGTGGCAACGGTTACCTATGAAGACAGCAGCAGTCAGCTGAATGACACCCTGTCAGATAAACAGTTTATTTCCACTGTGGATAAGGGGTTAAATCAGATTCCCTCTGATGAACGGGATAAAATTGTAATGAAGCATACATCAGCTAATATTTACCACTACACTGTAGGGGATTTTGCTTATCAGTTTCGATATATGCTGATTATCTTTTTCCTGGGAATTCTGTTGATTATTGGGTTGATTTTAATTATGTTAGATATTAAGCAGCAGAATCTTAAGGCAATGACCAAGAAGAATGAACAGCTGGCATTGGCCATTGATCAGGCAAATGGAGCCAATGCGGCCAAGAGTCGCTTCCTGGCGCAAATGAGCCATGAAATTCGAACGCCAATGAATGCTATTATTGGACTTACTACCATTGCCAGACAGGACGTAACCAATACAGAGAAAATGAGAGATTCTCTTACCAAGATTGACGGGGCATCTAAGCTTTTATTAGGCATTATTAACGATGTGCTGGATATGTCTGCCATTGAAAGTAAGAAGCTTAAGATTGCAGAAGCAGAGTTTGACTTTAAAAATCTTCTTACATCCATTACGACTGTCTTTTATCAGCAGTGCAAGCAGAAGGGAATTTCCTTCCAAATGCGAATGAAGGGAGTAACAGAGGAAGTGCTTATTGGAGATTCACTTCGTGTGAATCAAATTTTCATGAACCTGTTATCCAATGCCGTGAAATTTACTCCTTCCGGAGGAGAGGTTAGTGTCCTGATTATCCAGGCATCCACTTCAAAGGATATGGTACATATGAGATTTGTGGTATCTGACACGGGTTGTGGAATGAGTGAGGATTTGAAGAACCGCTTGTTTCAACCCTTTGAGCAGGAGGATGCTACTACAGCCAGAAAGCACGGAGGAAGCGGTCTTGGCTTGTCCATTACCAAGAATCTGGTGGAAATGATGAATGGTAATATCCAAGTGGATAGTAAGAAGGATGTGGGGTCTGTATTTACTGTAGACATTCCATTTAAGAAGGTCCCAGGAGGCAGTGAAGGCAGGATTAGAGATGCCCACTTTAATGATATTCATGCACTGATTGTAGATGATGACCAGGAATCCTGTGATTATACTGAGATTTTATTGGAACGTCTTGGAGTAGCACACCATGCGGTTAATTCCGGTGTAAAGGCACTTGAGGTTCTAGGACAGGCAGAAGAGGATGGCAATCCATATAATTTATGCTTTGTAGACTGGAAGATGCCGGATATGAATGGAATTGAAGTGACCCAGAAGATTCGAGAAATCTTTGGAGAGGATACCATTGTAATCATTGTGTCTGCATATGATTTAAATGAAGTAGCGGATGAGGGCAAGCGCGCAGGAGCAGATTACTTTATTCCAAAGCCCTTGTTCCAGTCGTCTGTATTTGATATACTTATGCATATTTCCAATGAGGATTATGTGAGAGTAGATGAGGCTGCAAATGTATCCGGAGACTATGATTTATTTGGCCATAAGGTGTTGATTGCAGAAGATGTTGCTTTGAATATGGAGGTGGCTGTAGAATTATTAGAATTAATCGGTGTGAAGGCAGATTGTGCAGAAGATGGTGTGTTGGCATATAATCGTTATATGAAATCACAGGACAATGAATATGATGCCATCTTATTGGATATTAATATGCCGAATATGAATGGATATGACACAGCACGAAAGATGAGAGCCTGTGGCAGAGCAGATGCTAAGGATATACCAATCATTGCAATGACCGCAGATGCATTTACAGAAGATATTACCAGAGCATTAGATTCCGGTATGAATGGGCATATTGCCAAACCAATTGAGACAGAGGTATTATATAAGACACTAGCAAAAGCATTTTCGGAGAGAGAGGAACATGAATAAATATAAGTTATCACTAGCAGGAATTAAGGCAAATGAAGGAATTAAGAGATTTAACGGTAATGCAGATATGTATGAGAAATATCTCAGAGGATTTGCAGAGGATGACCATTATCCCAAGCTGCTACAATCTATGGAACAAAATGATGTAGAACAGGCGTTTCAGGCAGCTCATGCCCTAAAAGGCATTGTGGGTAACCTTAGTATTGAAGGGATGGAAGTAATTGTAAAGCCCCTGGTGGAGGATTTGCGAGGCAAGGACATAGATACCGCCAGAGACAAAATGCCACAGCTTCAGGAAAGCTATGAAAAAGTCATAGCTGCCCTTCAGGAAATGTAATAAATAAAACCTCATTCCCATATATTTAGAATAAATGGGAGTGAGGTTTTTTTATGGACAATATTACAGAAAAAGAATTTGATTTATACAATGATATAAAAAATCGTACCAATGGAGAAATCTATCTTGGGGTGGTTGGACCTGTACGAAGTGGAAAATCTACCTTTATCAAACGGTTTATGGAACAGATGGTTCTTCCTTATATGGAAGATGTACATAGCAGGGAGCGGGCAATTGATGAATTGCCACAGGCAGCCCAGGGTAGAATGATTATGACTACAGAGCCTAAGTTTATTCCCAAGGAGGAAGCATGGATTACTCTTGGACCAGATATACAGGTTAAGGTGCGTCTCATTGACTGTGTAGGTTTTCTGATTCAAGGAGCAGGCGGTCATATGGAGGGAGACAATCAACGAATGGTTAAGACCCCATGGTTTGATTATGAAATTCCTTTTGAAAAAGCGGCGCGAACAGGAACCCAGAAGGTGATTTCAGATCATGCTACCGTTGGTATTGTTGTAACCTGTGATGGTACCTTTGGGGAAATTGACCGGGAGGCATATATTCCTGCGGAAGAGGAGACCATAGATGAATTAAGACAGCTGGGGAAACCCTTTGTTATTCTGTTAAATTCTCTTCGCCCGTACAGCGAAGAAACCAGAGAACTGGCGATGGAAATGGAGAAGAAATATGCCACCAGAGTTTTGCCGGTAAATTGTCAGCAGCTGCAAAAGGAAGATATCTATGAAATCCTAAAAAGCATTTTGTATGAATTCCCCATTTCTAAGGT
>CAZYYO010000032.1:17692-20583 GCA_964650965.1 uncultured Lachnospiraceae bacterium
CAGTATCTCAGGCAATGGAATCCGTTCAGAGCAGAGGGTACGGGGTGGTAATGCCAGGCCTGAATGATATTGTAATGGAGGAACCTCAGCTGATCCGACATGGAAATAAGTTTGGCGTGAAGATGAAGGCACTGTCTCCTTCCATTCATCTGATTCGTGCCAATATCGAAACAGAGGTGGCTCCCATTGTAGGAAGTGAGGAACAGGCGAAAGACCTGATTCGATATATTCAGGAGGGACGTCAGACCAAGGAAGGGGTCTTTGAAACTAATATCTTTGGTAAGTCTGTGGGAGAACTGATGGAGGATGGAATAAGAAGTAAGATTTCCACAATGGATGATGAATGCCAGATGAAATTACAGGATACCATGCAAAAAATAGTAAATGATAATAACGGAGGATTAATCTGCATCATTATCTAGTCAGCCTTGCACAAAGTCTGGAAAAAAATTATAATAGAGACAACTGTATGCAGGGCAGATACTGCGTGATAAGATACAGGTAGGAGGTAACAAATGAATCAAGTATATGAGAAACTATTACGTTGTTATAAAAGCTTTCAGGAGAAGATTGATTTTACACCGAAAATTGCTTTGGTGCTAGGTTCAGGTTTGGGTGATTATGCCAAAGAAATGCAGATTACTGCTACTTTGGACTATAAAGATATCGAAGGCTTTCCGGTCTCTACTGCACCGGGGCATGTGGGACGTTTTGTCTTTGGATATGTGAAAGATGTTCCTGTAGTGGCAATGCAGGGACGGATTCACTATTACGAAGGTTATGATATGACAGATGTGGTTCTCCCCATTCGCTTAATGAAGATGATGGGAGCTAAGGTGTTATTTCTTACCAATGCATCTGGGGGAATTAAGCAGGGGATGAAGGCTGGAGATTTGATGCTGATTACCGGACAGATTTCCAGCTTTGTGCCCTCGCCATTAATTGGAGAAAATATTCCACAGCTGGGAGCAAGATTCCCGGATATGTCTCATATTTATGATGAAGACCTGCAGATGATTGTGAAGCGCACAGCTGCACAGCTAAATATGGATTTAAAGCAGGGGGTATATATTCAGTTAAAGGGACCAAACTATGAATCCCCGGAAGAAATTAATATGTGCAGAATCCTTGGAGCAGATGCAGTGGGAATGAGCACCGCATGCGAGGCTATCGCAGCCAATCATATGGGAATGAAAATCGTGGGAATCTCCTGTATCTCTAATTTGGCAGCAGGCATTTCCCCAAAGCCTCTTACAGAGGAAGAAGTTATTGAGGCGGGACAAATGGTGGCCAGGGAATTTACAGCACTGGTGAGTGCTTCTATACAGGGAATTTATGAACAGATGAAGTAATATCATTTTCTATTACGGAGGAGGACAGGATGAATATTAGATTTTACAATGCCAAAATTCTTGTATTAAATGAGGACAGGTCTTTTACCATCATTACTGGAGAATTATGGACCAAGGGAAATAAAATCGTATATGTAGGAGACGGACAGGATATCTCTCAGGTTTGCAGTACAGGGGATGTGATTATCTGGGATCGGGAGATTGATGCCAAGGGGAATCTGTTAATGCCAGGCTTTAAGGATGCACATACCCATACGGCTATGACCTTTCTTCGCTCCTTTGCAGACGACCTTCCCCTGCAAAGCTGGCTGAACCAGGCAGTATTTCCCAGGGAGGCTAAGCTGACAGCAGAAGATATTTACTGGCTGGATATTTTGGGAATTATGGAATATCTTACCAGTGGTATTACGTCCAATTTCGATATGTATTTTTTTCCCAAGGAAAATGGACAGGCTTCCATTGATTGCGGTTTTCGTACAGTGCAAACCAGTGGGTTAAATAATTTCAGCAGTTCCCTAGCACAGGTGGAGGAGGATTATTATCGTGTCAACGAGATGAGTGAGTTAACCTCCTTTATTCTGGGATTTCATGCAGAATATACTACCTCACGGCCTTTGATGGAGGGATTAGCAGCCTTGGCTGAGAAAACAAAATCCCCCATATTCCTTCACAATTCAGAAACGGCATTAGAGGTGAAGGAGTGCAAGGAGCGCTGGGGAATGACCCCAACCCAGCTGACAGATTCCTTGGGAATGTATCAGTATGGTGGAGGTGGATATCACTGTGTGTACTTAGAGGATGAGGATTTTGAAATCTTTAAAAAGCGTCATTTAACAGCAGTAACCAATCCGGCTTCCAACCTGAAGTTGGCCAGTGGTATTGCTCCAGTGAAGCGGTTCTTAGAGGAGAATATTCCGGTAGCCATTGGAACCGATGGCCCTGCCAGCAATAACTGTCTGGATATGTTCCGAGAGATGTTCTTAACTACTGGCCTTGCCAAGGTGCGGGAAATGGATGCAGCAGTGGTATCTGCAGAAGACGTGTTATATATGGCAACAGCAGCAGGCGCGCAGGCTATGGGCTTAGAAAGCTGCGACTGTCTTGCTCCGGGCAAATGTGCAGATCTGATTATGATTGATTTGCAGCAGCCCAATATGCAGCCGGAAAATAATATTATTAAGAACATTGTTTACAGTGGAAGCAAACAAAATGTTATTATGACCATGGTAAATGGTAAGATTTTGTACGAAGCAGGAGAATTTCATATTGGCTTTGACAAGAAAGACATTTATGCAAAAGCCAATGCAATTATAGGAAGAATGAAATAAAAAACCTAAAGGATAAGGAAAATATTATGTTAAAGGTAACATTTGTACATCACAGCTGCTTTGTAGTGGAATTAGACCAGAATATTTTGGTATTTGATTATTTCCCACCAGAGGCAGTGGAGCAGGTTCATTTCCATGGGAAGATGCCTGAATTAGACAGCAATAAGAGAATCTACGTATTTGCCAGTCATAGACACAAGGATCACTTCTC
>CAZYYO010000032.1:20683-29342 GCA_964650965.1 uncultured Lachnospiraceae bacterium
ATTTATCATGCAGGAGATTTACACTGGTGGAATTGGGGCGAACGGGGAGAATTCTATTGCGAAACCATTGGAAATGCCTATAAGAAGGAATTAAGGCGTATCAAAAACCGTCATATTGATGTGGCTTTTGTGGTGCTAGATGGTCGTATGGGCGATGGCTATGCCTTTGGCATGAATTATTTTGCAGAAAATATCGATGCAGACCTAATCTTTCCCATGCATCTGTGGCAGGAATATGAGTTGATTGGAAAATGTAAGCATCAGCCCTGTCTTGCACGTCTTGCAGATCGTATTGTGGATATTGACCGGGAAAATATTGTATATGAGGTGAAATAGATAAATGAAGGTAAATATTTATACAGATGGAGCAGCCAGAGGAAATCCGGATGGACCAGGGGGGTACGGTGTGGTACTGCAATACACCGATGCCCAGGGAGAGGTTCATGAGAAGGAGCTGTCTCAAGGCTATGAGAAAACCACCAATAACAGAATGGAGCTGATGGCTGCCATTCGTGGTCTGGAGGCCTTGAATCGTCCCTGTGAGGTGAAGCTGTATTCCGATTCCAAATATCTTGTGGATGCCTTTAACCAGCACTGGATTGATAACTGGCAGAAGAAGGGATGGAAGAAGTCGGACAAAAAGCCGGTGAAAAACATTGATTTGTGGCAGGCTCTGTTGGCAGCCAAGGGGATGCATCAGGTGGAATTTTGCTGGGTGAAGGGGCATGATGGACACCCGGAAAATGAGCGGTGTGATGTGCTGGCCACGGAGGCAGCAGATGGAGATCAGCTGATACCGGATGTGGAGCTTTTATCATAGAAAGTTTAGACGTTGGAGGCAGCTTTCACAAGGAGTGTCCGGGGCTTGCCAATATTCAGAAAATAAGAGGTTCTAAGTATTCCTTGTTATAGCTTGGTGGATGTGACGCAAGCGGCTTATATTCGCCATCCATGGCTCAGATAAGCCTTTCACAGACGTCCTGTCTGTGAATTGCTGATTGGAGAAGGAATACTAAGAACCTCTAATTTCTTGCTATAGGCAAGCCCCGGACACTCCTTGTGAAAGCTGCAGCCCACAGCGACGAAAATTCTATCATGAAAAGAGCTTGCAATATGGAAAAAAGTCGAGAGAGATGGTATAATTACATGGTTGTACCACTGATGATGGAATGACAATAATGGGTTGATAAACAGCATGGATTAAGCTATAATGCAGTACAGGAAAAGACAGGAGGACATGTCATGATGGCATTTTTGGCAAGTTTATTGCAATATGTAGTTATATTTATTATTCTGGCAGGCATTGGTGTGTTAGGAGGCTTTCTTGGTGTGAAGCTTCGCAAGCGTAAGGATGCCAAGCTGGCAGAGGAAGCACAGGGGATAGATAATGCCCCGAAGGAAGAACAGTAGAAGGAGAGATAAGACGTTGCAGAATAACGGAGTAAATGAATTAAGAAGAAAATATCTGGAGTTCTTTGAAAGCAAGGATCATCTTGCAATGAAGAGCTTTTCGCTGGTACCTCATAATGATAACAGCTTACTGTTAATTAATGCAGGAATGGCTCCATTGAAGCCTTATTTTACAGGACAGGAGATTCCACCTCGTAAGAGAGTTACCACCTGTCAGAAATGTGTTCGTACCGGGGATATTGAAAATGTAGGAAAGACCGCTCGTCATCTTACTTTTTTTGAGATGCTGGGAAACTTTTCTTTTGGAGATTATTTTAAGCATGAAGCAATAGCATGGTCCTGGGAATTTTTAACACAGGTGTTGGGATTAGATGCTGACCGTCTGTATCCATCTATCTATGGAGAGGATGAAGAAGCATTTGACATCTGGACCAAGGAGATTGGCATTGCACCAGAGCGGATTACCCGCTTTTATCGTGATCCTGAGACAGGAGAATGTGATAATTTCTGGGAGCATGGAGCAGGTCCCTGTGGACCATGTTCAGAAATCTATTATGACAGAGGAGAGAAATACGGCTGTGGAAGTCCGGACTGTAAGGTGGGCTGTGAGTGTGACCGCTTTATGGAGGTATGGAACAACGTATTTACTCAGTTTAATGGAGACGGCAAGGGCGGCTATGAAGAATTAGAGAATAAGAACATTGATACCGGAATGGGCTTAGAGCGTCTGGCAGTTGTAATGCAGGACGTGGATTCTGTCTTCGACATTGATACCATGAAGGCAATTCGTGACCGTATCTGTGAACTAAGTAATAAGAAGTATCAGACGGATGCGTTAGATGATGTTTCCATTCGATTAATTACAGACCATATTCGTTCTGCAACATTTCTTGTTTCAGACGGTGTCCTTCCATCCAATGAAGGAAGAGGCTATGTACTTCGCCGCTTAATTCGTCGTGCAGCTCGTCATGGAAGAATGCTTGGCATTCAGGATGTATTTCTGGCTAACTTATCTGCTACTGTTATTGCAGAAAGCAAGGATGGATATCCGGAATTAGAAGAGAAGAAGGACTTTATCTTTAAGGTACTTACAGAAGAGGAAGAACGATTTAATAAAACCATTGACCAGGGTCTGGCGATTCTTGCAGAGATGGAAGATGCCATGGTTGCCAAGGGTAAGAAGGAATTGTCCGGAGCAGATGCATTCAAGCTGTATGATACCTATGGATTCCCTATTGACCTTACCCAGGAGATTTTGGAAGAGAAGGGCTTCTCTTATGATGAGGCGGCGTTTGCAGCATGCATGGAGGAACAGCGAAACAAAGCACGTGCAGCAAGAAAGACAACCACCTACATGGGAGCAGATGCTTCGGTATTTGAGCAGTTGGATTTATCCATTACTACGGAATTCGTAGGCTATGATTCCCTGTGCTGTGATTCTGTGATTCAGGGCATTGCAGTGGTAGAGGAAGCAGATGGCAAGGAAATCACCAGATTAAGCGATACCATTGCAGAAGGAGAATCCGGAACCATCGTTACAGACAAAACTCCATTTTATGCTACTATGGGTGGACAGCAGGGAGATAAGGGTATTATTGAAACAGAGGATGGTCAGTTTATTGTAGAGGATACGGTGAAATTAGTAGGTAACCGCTATGGACACAATGGTCATATGGCTTCTGGAATGTTCCGCTGCAAGGAGCAGGTTACCCTGAAGGTAGATACGAAGAATCGTATGTGGACCTGCAAGAATCACTCTGCTACCCATTTGCTGCAAAAGGCACTTCGTGAAGTATTAGGAAGTCACGTAGAGCAGGCTGGTTCCTATCAGGATGGAGAGCGTACCAGATTTGATTTCACCCATTTTTCTGCTATGACTGCAGAAGAGCTGCAGCAAGTGGAAGATATGGTAAATGAAGAAATTGCAGCCGGCTTAGATGTTGTAACACAGGTTATGACCGTGGATGAGGCTAAGAAAACAGGGGCTATGGCACTGTTTGGCGAGAAATATGGTGAGAAGGTACGTGTAGTATCCATGGGAGAATTCTCCAAGGAATTCTGTGGTGGAACCCATGTAGGCAACACCAGAGATATTGCAGCCTTTAAGATTATTTCTGAAGGTGGCGTTTCTGCAGGAGTGCGTCGTATTGAGGCTCTTACCGGAGAAAATGTATTGAAATATTACGCAAAGCTGGAAGCACAGTTAAATGCAGCAGCACAGCTTGCCAAAACCACGCCGGCAGGATTGGCAGATAAAATTACACATATGCAGGCAGAAATTAAGACCCTGTCAGCAGAAAATGAATCCTTAAAGAGCCAGGCAGCCAAGGAAGCTTTAGGAGACGTTATGGACCAGGTAGTAGAGGTTGCTGGTGTGAAGCTTCTCGCAGCCAAGGTTCCAGATGTGGATATGAATGGATTAAGAGACTTAGGAGATCAGTTAAAGACCAAGCTTTCAGAAGGTGTGGTAGTATTAGCATCTGCTCATGAAGGCAAGGTAAGTCTGCTTGCTATGGCAACCGACCAGGCAATGGCACAGGGAGCTCACGCAGGAAATCTTATTAAGGCAATTGCCGGTAAGGTTGGCGGCGGCGGTGGCGGTCGCCCCAATATGGCTCAGGCTGGTGGTAAGAATCCGGCAGGAATTGATGATGCACTTGCTGAGGCAGCTGATGTTTTAGCACAGCAGATTCATCAGTAAATGACAATTTTTTCCTGGAAAACGGAAAAAATACAAAAAATGGGTTGACGAAACAGGGTAGTATGATATAATATCTTCTAGTGCAATAATTTATTACCCAAACAGTTGAATATGCACAATACGCAACTGGAGGGAGGTTAGGTGTAGACTATGTCAAGTGTAACAGTTAAAGAAAACGAGTCTTTAGACAGCGCATTACGTAGATTTAAGAGAAATTGCGCAAAAGCAGGCATTCAGCAGGAGATTCGCAAGAGAGAACATTACGAAAAACCTAGTGTTAAGCGTAAGAAGAAATCTGAAGCTGCTAGAAAACGTAAGTATAATTAGTTACTAAAAGAGATGTGATGAAAATCACATCTCTTTTTTTAGCATATGATAGAAACATCTTTTATTTACCATATATATCTTATATAATAAAAGCATGTGATTGCTTCGGGGAGCAAAACAAAAGTGAAATAAGTATTGGAAGTTGATGTTTTACACGTAGGAGGAAAAAATGGGGGAATTGGTAAAAACCAATGATGACTGCATCGGCTTCAACCGTTGCATTGGGGTATGTCCATGTCCAGGTGCAAATGTTGCCCAGATGGTAAATGGAAAAAATAGGATTGTTGTAGACCCAAATCGATGCATTGCTTGCGGAGCTTGTATTGATGTATGTGAACACCATGCCCGGGAATTTGTGGATGATACGGAACAATTTTTCTCGGATTTAAAGAAGGGCAAGAAGATATCTTTGTTGTTGGCACCGGCATGGAAGGCAAACTATCCCAATCAATATGAGAAGCTGTTGGGACAGTTAAAGGCATTGGGTGTAAATCGCGTTATTAGTGTAAGCTTTGGTGCAGATATCACTACTTGGGGATATATTCGCTATATTCAGGAACATCATTATCAGGGGGCCGTTTCGCAACCCTGTCCTGCAGTGGTGGGATATATAGAGAAATATCAGCCCCAGCTGCTTCCTAAGCTAATGCCCATTCAGTCGCCCATGATGTGCGCGGCAATTTATGTGAAAAAGTATCTGGGACTTCAGGATGCGCTGGCCTTTATTAGTCCCTGCATTGCCAAGAAAAATGAAATTGATGATCCCAATACCCATGGCATGGTTTCTTATAACGTTACCTTCGACCATTTAATGGAATATCTAAGAAGCCATCCGGTAGAAGCTACTGCAGAGTATACCGACGAAATCGAATATGGTCTTGGCTCTATTTATCCCATGCCAGGTGGATTGAAGGAAAATGTTACCTGGCTCCTGGGAGAGGATGTTAACATTCGACAGATGGAAGGAGAGAAGCATCTGTATCATTATCTGGAATGCAATGGAGATTTTATCAGTAAGGGAGATCATCCATATTTGTTTGTTGATGCTCTAAACTGTAGCGGTGGATGCCTGTACGGTACCGGTATTGAGAAAGAAAAATCGCAAAAGGAAGAAACGTATTGCAATTTATTGAAAATTAAGCAGGATAGTAAGACAGATAAGAGAAAATCACCCTGGAGCCGAGGGGATACACCGCAAAAAAGATTAGACAGATTGAATCGCCAATTTCAGAATTTGAAGCTGGAAGATTTTACTCGTCATTATACAGATCAGAGTCAGTTGTGTCAGGTCAGCATACCATCTGTGGAGGAACAACAGGAGATTTATACATCGCTGCTGAAGGATACCCAGGAAAAATGTGGTATCAATTGTGGTGGTTGTGGTTATCAGTCTTGTGAGAAAATGGTGAAAGCAATCCATAATCATTTTAATCACAAGGAGAATTGTGTATACTATGCCAGGGATCTGGCAATTCAGGAGAAGAATGAAAATGCGCACCTGATTGAAGAAATTGGCAAGGCACATGAACAGGCCAAAATGGAACATCAGAAGATGCTTCAGGAAATAGATGAGAATTTTGATAATTTATCTACCTACATTACTTCCATTGAACAGGGAAGCCTGAATAACACCAAGGAAAGCATAGAAATATCTCAGGCAATGAAGCAGCTGAATGAATTTACTTTAAACCTGCAGGATACGTTAAATAAAATTGGAAATTACGTGGAGAAGTTAGAAAGTAATAATACGGAAGTGATTGAAATATCCAGTCAAACCAATCTTTTAGCATTAAATGCTTCAATTGAGGCGGCCAGGGCAGGCGAAGCCGGCAGAGGGTTTGCTGTGGTTGCAGATCAGATTAAGAAGCTGGCGGAAGGCTCCAAGGATACGGCAAATGATTCCAATCAGAATAACAGTGATATCCGACAGGAGGTAGAGATGCTGTTGGAGGCTGCCAATGATTTACGGGATATTGTGAAACAGGTAAATCATAGAACAGAAAATCTGGCTGCTGCTTCCCAGGAATCCACCTCAGCAGTAGATATGGTGTCAAATGTAACCCAGGAAGTGAAATTTAAGCTGCAGGAAAATCTGCGGGATGAATAAGAAGTAACATCTTAAAACAATACAAAATCCTTGTATAAGACAAAATGAGCAATGTCTTATGCAGGGATTTTTATTATGGGCATATTTTCTGGTACAAGTCATATATATTAATTATGGAAGATAAGAGACAATGCCTGTTGGATATATTTCCCCAAAGAATCCGACAGAGAATAGAAACAATCGACTGGAATATGAAGCAGCTAGAGGAAATCCGAATTCGCTGCCAACAGCCGCTGGCATTTTATTATGGAGATACCATGCAGTTTATCAGTGAAACCCATGGAGGCTTTACTCCATATCTAGAAGATGTACTGGTGGTTCATGAAAATGAAATGGAATTCATATTAAAGCTGATGTGTAATCATTCTCTGTATGCCTATGCCAGAGATATGAATCGAGGCTTTCTAACGATTCAGGGAGGCTGCAGGGTAGGAATTTGCGGAACGGTGGTAGAGGATGAGAAGCAGATTTTGCTAATGGAACATGTACGCTTTATGAATATACGATTGGCCAAAGAAATGATTGGCTGTTCTGCAGAGATATATAACCATATTGCAGATGGATTTTATGTGCACAATACGTTAATTATTTCTCCGCCTGGCACAGGAAAAACAACATATTTACGGGATCTGATTCGTCTTTTGTCTTCCGATCGGAAATACCCAAGAAAGGTTGGACTTGTGGATGAACGATATGAGGTGGCTGCGTGTGTGCGGGGAATTCCCCAGAATCATGTGGGATTTCAAACAGATGTAATGTCCGGCTGCAGCAAGAAAAAGGGCATGGAGATGCTGCTTCGTACCATGTCTCCTAATGTGATTGCGGTAGATGAGTTGGGAACGGGGGAGGAGGAAAGCACCATTGGAGAAATGATTTATAGTGGAGTACATCTGGTGGCTACCATGCATGGAAACAGCGTGGCAGACATTCAACAAAGAAATTGGGGGAAAACATGGCTGCAGCACCTGCCATTTACCAGATATGTTGTGATACATAAGAACGAACAGGGGCAGCGTAGAATAAAGGTCTTTAATGAGAATGGAAATCAATTATGATTATGAAAACATGTGGAGCGGTGCTGGTGATTCTTGGCGCTTTGGGACTGTTGTTTTATTTGCTTACCATACAAAAGCTGCATGCCAGGGGACTGATGGATATGAAGAATGTATTAAATCGTATGGATCAACAGGTGAATTATCTTGGGATTCCACTTCCAGATATTGTCTCAGAGGAAGCCCGGCGCCTTTCCGGAGAACTGGGCGATTTTTTTCAGTCACTGTGTAAGAAATTGGATACGGGTGAGAATGCCACCGTGGAAGAAATGGTAACCCAGGTATGGCTTGAAATGATAGAAAAGGGAAGCATTTTTACAGCGTTAGAAAGAGAAACCTTTCAGGAAGCGTTATTAATTTCCTTTGGTCAAAAATATACGGGTAATCCCAAAGCACTGGAAAGCTATCTTACTGCGGTAGATGATTTGATTATGGAAAATCGAAAAGAACGGGAGAGAGAACGGAAGCTGACCGTTACAATGACCATGATGGGCACAGCGGCCATATTATGCTTGTTAATGTAATACAGGAGGAAATATGTCAATTACCATATTGTTTAAAATCGCAGCTGTAGGCATTATCGTGACAATTTTAAATCAGGTGCTTAAGCACAGTGGAAGAGAAGAGCAGGCTTTTCTGATTACCTTAGCGGGGTTAGTTGTGGTTCTTTTTTGGATTGTGCCATATATTTACCAGCTATTTGAAATGATGGAGGATTTATTCGGGTTATAGGAGGGCACATACCATGGATATTATTAAGCTGGCAGTGATTGGAATTATTGGTGTGCTTCTGGCATTAACATTTCGTTATCAGAAACCGGAATATAGTTTTTTTGTCAGTATGGTGGTATGTATTTTGATTTTCACCTTTCTTATTGGAAAAATACGCCTTCTGGTAGATTATACCAGTGAAATGGGAGATATGATTGCAGTTGATACAGAGTATATGAGCGCAATTTTGAAAATGATAGGAATTACCTATATGGCAGAATTTTCTGCCAATATTTGGGGTCAATCATTTTTCTCGTGGGATTGCCACCACATAGTGTATTGGTTAGTTAC